>NZ_VRVH01000162.1:0-10006 GCF_008040095.1 Methylobacterium sp. WL6
GCCCGCCGCCCGCGGCCGCCGCGGCCCGCGTCCGAGCTGGCTCCGCCGTCGCATCGAGCGGCTCGAGCGGAACGGCGCCTCGACGCAGGTCTACCTCGTCGCGCTGGTGATCGCGCTGATCGGGCCGGGCCTGATCTTCACCGCGATCCTGCTCGCCCGCTACGCCTCCGTCGAGCGTGCGCGCTTCGAGCAGGATGCCCGCGAGAACGTGCGCGGCATCGCCCTGTCGATCGATCGCGACACCGCCGGCCTGGTCTCGGTGCTGCAGACCCTCGCCACCTCGCCGCGCCTGAAGGATGGCGAGTTCGAGGCCTTCGACGCGCAGGCCCGTCTCGTCCGCGAGGCGATCGACCTCGACATCATGCTGCGCCGTCCCGACGGGCAGCAGATCGTCAACACCGGGATCAAGCGCGGCGGCATGCTGCCGATCACCGTGCTGCCGTTCGACAAGGAGATCGCCTCGGGCACCCAGCGGGCGATGGTGACCGGCTACCTTCCCGGGCCGATGCCGGGCGATGCCACCTACGGTGTCGCCGTGCCGGTGATGGTCGGCCCGAACGTCGCCTACATCCTCAGTTTCAGCGCGCCCGTGAGCCGCCTGCAGGCGATCCTCGCCCGCGAGGTCGTCGAGGGCTGGACCACCGGCATCTCCGACCGGCAGGCGCTGGTCCTCGCCCGCCTGCCCGACCCGGGCGCGATCGTCGGACGCCCGCGCCTCGCCAGCCTCCGGCAGATCCAGACCGAGACGCCCGGCGTCTGGCAGGGCAAGGACCGGCAGCACCGCCCGGTCGTCGTGGTGGAGGCGCGCTCGCGCCTCACCGGGTGGACGGTCGGCACCAGCATCCCGCAAACCCTCGTCGACGCGCGGCTGCGCCGCTGGGTCTGGGCCTTCGGCGGGTTCGGCCTTCTCGTCCTGGCGACGTCGTCGGCGCTCGCGGTCGTGCTGTGGTCGCGGGTGTCGCGTCCGCTGCGCCAGCTCGCAGCCTCCGGCCCGGCCCTGTCGCGCGGCGAGGCGATCCCGCGCATCGCCTCGCCGGTGCACGAGATCCGCCGCCTCGGCGACGTGCTCACCGACGCCTCGCTCCGGTTGAAGACCCGCGAGGGCGAGCGCGACCGCGCGCTGGCCGACACCCGCCGCGGGCTCTCGGCGCTGCGGGAGAGCGAGGCGCGCTTCCGCCACATGGCCGATTCCGCGCCGGCGCTGATCTGGATGACGGACGAGGCCGCGACGGTCAGCTTCGTCAACATGCATTTCGAGCACATCTTCGGAATGCCGGCGACGGCGCTGGCCAACGAGGGCTGGCACAAGATCGTCCATCCCGACGACCTCGCCGGCTTCTCGGCCACCTTCACCGACGCCTTCGACGCGCGGAAGCCCTTCCGCACCGAGGTCCGGGTGATCGACCGCGACGGGGCGGTTCGCTGGCTCCGCTGCGAGGGCGTGCCGCGCCTCGACGACGGCGGCACCTTCCTCGGCTACACCGGCTGCAACGTCGACATCACCGATGCGAAGTCCGCCGAGGAGCACCTGCTGCTCCTGATCCACGAGCTGAACCACCGGGTGAAGAACACGCTGGCCACCGTCCAGTCGATCGCCAACCAGTCCCTGCGCAGCCTCGACGGGGCCGAGGCCGATGCGGCCCGCGGCGCCTTCGAGGCGCGGCTCCTGGCGCTCGCCCGCGTCCACGACGTGCTCACCCGCGAGAGCTGGGAGGGGGCCGAGATCGCCACGGTCGTCGCCGACGCGATCCGCCCGCTCGATTCCCCGGAGGTCTCGCGCTTCCGCGTCTCCGGGCCGCCGTTGCGGCTGCCGCCGCGGATCGCGCTGTCGATCGCCATGGCGCTGCACGAGCTCGGCACCAACGCGGTCAAGTACGGTGCGCTCTCGCGCGAAGGCGGCCGCATCGACATCGCCTGGACGCTCCGGCGCGACGACGAGGTCAGCCTCACCCTGCGATGGGTCGAGAGCGGCGGCCCGCCGGTGGCGAAGCCGACGCGCACCGGTTTCGGCTCGCGGCTGATCGAGCGCAGCCTCGCCCGCGAGCTCGCCGGCGAGGTCAATCTCGCCTTCGATCCTGCAGGCGTCGTCTGCACGATCGTGGCGCCGGTTCCGCCGCCCGGCCTGCTCGAGCGCAAGGGCGGCACCGACGTGCCCCGGATCGCGCCGCTGCCGCGATTCGGCTGATGGGGCGGGTGTTTCGGGATGGCCAGACGCAGACTCCACTGAGGAGCCAACCGGCGATCCGCGGATAGCACGCACCGGAAGTCAAATGGGTAGGCGTCCCCCTATCCCAACCAACGCCCTCATCCTGAGGTGCTGCCTCGGCAGCCTCGAAGGAGCCCTCCTGCGATCGCGCGCCTGGTCAGCGGGCTCCTTCGAGGCTACCGGTTCTCGGAAGCGCTGAGGATCGAGATGAGGGGTTGGATCGGCGCGCAGGGACAACGCGCACGACGCGAAACCGCCGCGACCCGAGGGTCGCGGCGGTGGGAATTTGGCCCGATCGTGATGGGTCCGAAACAGCTCAGAACCGGTAGGTGAAGTTTCCCTTGACGGCGTGGTCCTCGGCGCGGGACCCGACCTGGCCGGTGTAGGCGATGCCCAGGGTGGCGGCGGCCGAGACCCGCAGGTCGAGGCCGGCTTCCGCCACGAGGGCGTCGCGGTCGATCGGGATGCCCGCGGTGAGGAAGGCCGGGCCGGTGGCGCCGAAGGCCAGCAGCGCCGTCGGCACCACGTCGCCGAAGGCCCGGCGGTAGCCGAGCAGGCCGTGGGCCGAGACCGGCGCGCCGAGGCCGAGATCGAAGCTCGTCTGCGCCCGTACGCCGGCGGTGGCCGCCCCGAGGTCGTAGTCGCGGGCGAACCCGGTCAGCGCGGCGATCCCGCCGGTTTCGGTGAAGCGGTCGCGGCCGATCGCGACGACGGCGCCCCCGACGAAGGGCTCGATGTAGGAGAGCGTCGTCACCGGGACCGGGGCGGCGTCCTCGCCGACGGGCGGCGCGGCGCCGCCCAGGAAGAGCTTGTAGCCGATCTCGCCGAAGCCCTGGATCGTCGAGCCGCCGGTGCGGGCGCTCGGCGTGTCGGCGAAGCCGGCGAACGCCACCGTCCGGGTCAGGCGCGCCGCGTTGTCGGCGTAGACCGCGCCCAGCCGCAGCGAGACCGGGCCGCGCTCGTAGCCGCCGTAGAGACCGCCGAAGCCGCTCTCGATCGAGCCCGATTGCAGGCGCCCGGCCGTGTCGAGGCTGGTCGCGGTGTAGCCGCCGGCCACGCCGAGGCGGAAGCCGCTCTCGACGCGGACATCGGCGCCGAGCACGAAGCCCGAGGTCTGGCGCGACAGGCTCGCCGCGTTGCCGTCGCCGCGGGCCTGCCCGAAGCTGCCGAAGCCCTGGCCCCAGAGCCCGAACACCCGCGGGTCGAGGGTGCGGACGGCCACCGGCACCGGCGCGGCGCGGCGACCGGGCAGGTCGGCGGCGTAGGCGGCCGGCAGGCGTCCGTAATCGGCGCTCTCCGCGAAGCCGGGGGTGGCGCCCCAGCGCATCCGATCCAGGATCGCCTCGCGGACGAAGAACGCGGTCTCGAACTCGGCCGAGATCGCGCTGGCATGGATGTCCCCGGTCAGCGCACGGAAGGCTCCGACCGCCTCGGGCGTCGTCAGCCCGATGGTGCGGTCGTAGGCGCCGGTGCCGGGGCCCCCGGCCTGGATCGCGTTGGCGACCGCGCCCTGGTTGCGGGTCAGCGCGATCGTCGCGAACGCGATGTCGTTGCGGGTCAGCGTGAGGTCGACCTCGTTGGCCTGGTAGCGCAGCGTCGGGGTGAGGAAGGCGAAGTTCGCGGTCACGCCCGCGAACTGCCCGGCTACGCCGCCGCCGGCGGTGAGGATCGCGTACTGCGTGCGCGGATCGTAGGTGCCGGGCGCCGCGAGCACCTGCACGGTGCCGCCGGCGAGCGTCGCCGTGCCGGCGACCGCGAGCCGGTCGGACTGGCCGGCGGCGTTGGCCTCGACCTGAAACACCGAGCCCGCCGCGAACGCGGCGTTGCCCGCGACGGTGAGCGTGCCGATGGAGTTGCCCGGCGCCACCGTGCCGCCCGAAAGCGCGCTGATGCCGCCGACCGTGCCGGTGCCGCCGAGCAGGCCGCCGTCGTTGACCGTGGCGAGGCCGGCAATCGTGCCGTTGGCGTAGAGCGCGCCGCCGTTGCCGACCGCGACGTTCGTCGCCAGCGCGTCGGCGGCATCCATCCGCAGGGTGCCGGCGACGTTCCCGAAGTAGCCTGCGGCCGAGTACAGGTCGAGACGGCTCCAGTAGCTCAGCGCCGTGCCATAGAAGGCGGCGAGCGCGTTGGTCTCGGTGTTGACGAGGATCTGGTTGATCGTGCCGGTCTGCAGGTTGCCGTAGAGGCCGCCGTTCGGCGCGATCGTCCTGGCGGCGGTCGTGCTGCCGCCGTAGAGCGGCGCCAGCAGGATCGAGGCGTCGGGGCCGTTGACGGGCGCCGTCTCGCGCGGCGCCTGGGCGAAGGTGAGGGTCGGCAGGCCGTAGGTCAGGCGGGCCTGGTACAGCGCCTGGTTGGCGGCGGAGGGCACGTACGGGTTGCTCGCGGTGTTGGCGGCACTCGCCGCGCAGGCCGCGACCGTGTTCCCGCACTGCGCCGCCTCGTAGGCCTGCAGCTCCGCCGCGGCCCGGGTGAACAGGCCCGGCATGTTGATCGCCGTGCCCGTCGTCGCGGCGTTGTTGATGTAGGCCGGGTTGGTGAAGGTCTGGGCGAGGTCGTAGGCCGAGAAGGAGCGCGAGGCGATGATGTCGAGCGGATAATGCACGCCGAGCACGATGCGGTCGTTGGCGTAGTCCGAGGCGCGCAGCAGCATGTTCTGGTACTGCTGCGGCACCAGCATCGCGAGCAGGTAGCCGTCGGTATAGGCGTACTGGGTGTGCCCGCTCGGGAAGGACGGGTTGGTGGCGATGCCGTTCAGCGCCGTCGGGTCGAACACGTTGTAGCGGCTCGCGGCGACCTGGATCGGCCGCGAGGAGCCGTAGATGTCCTGGCCCGCTTGCGTGTTGCGGACGCCGTAGGCGAGGTCGAGGACGCTGTCGAAGCGGTTAGGCAGCGTGCCGGTCGTCCCGGCCGCCCCGGCGGGCGAGCCGGCGGGGATCGTGTAGGGACCGGTGGGCAGGGTGTAGCCGGCCGGCGCCACCGCCGGGATCGGCGGCGCGTTGCCGGATGGCGCGGTGCTCGGGTTGTTCGCTGCCCCGTTCGCGAAGTAGCTCTTCGCCACGCCGAGGTTGGCGCTGAGCACCGTGTAGGCCTGATTAAGGAGGTTGAAGGTGTTGGTGAGCGGCCCGCTCGTCGCGGTGCTCGCCCGGACGCCGGTCTGGTAGATCGCGCCGAGCTGCGGCCCGAGCCCGCCCACGGGCTGGTAGGGGTTGAGGCCGCCCGGGCTCTGCGCCGCCTGCAGCGGCAGCCCGCCCGCGAGATTGTCGCCCGGCCCGAGATTGACCCGCGTCCCGTCGAGGAGGGTAATCGTCGTCGCGAAGGCGGCGCTTCCGGGCAGCGCCTTGTCGCTGATCGCCCGCTGCTGGTCGGCGACCGAGGCGCCCTGGTTCTGGGCGATAGCCTGCGAGAGGTTGAGCTGCAGCGTCTGCTGCCCAACCGCCGTTCCGTTCAGCGAGAGGAACGGCGCGAGCAGGTTCAGCACGTTGACGTTGGCCGGCGTCGTGTTCGCGGTCTGCGCCTGGACGGCTGCCGGCCCATAGGCCGCGACGACCACCGCGGCGATCGAGACACCCTGCTTGAAGTCCATGATTCGTCCCCTCGTGCCGATCTTCGGCGTTCGGAGAGCAGAACTAGCGAAGTCTACGTCGGAGTCTTCGTCATAATCCAGTCATAATATTGAGAAGTACGCGTGGTTGCTGAAAAGCAACAAGTACTATCCTGTGCTGGCTAAATACCTCGGCCCGGAACACAGCGTCTCGAGGATGACTTTGCCGGCTCGCATCACTGCGACCGGCGCGACGGCGTCAGGCGCAGGCCGGGGGCGGGGCGCTCGAGCAGGACCTCACGGCGAAAGCGGACCAGGCGCGCCGGCCGCCCGGCGGTGCCGCTGGTGACGCCCTCGGTCTCCTCCACCAGCCCCTGCTGCGCCACCAGCCGGCGGAAGTTCTGCTTGTGGAGCTGCGTTCCCGACAGGGCCTCGACGGTGCGCTGAAGCTGGAGCAGCGTGAAGTGCGGCGGCATCAGCTCGAACACCACCGGGCGATACTTGATCTTGCCGCGCAGGCGCCCGATCGCGGTGGCGAGCACCCGGCGATGGTCGAACGCCATCGGCACTCCCGTCGGGTCGCCGGGGCGCGCGGGCCCGGCATTGCCGGCGGCTTCCGGGATCAGCCCCGCCTCGAACAGCAGCTCGTAGCGTTCCAGCACGCGCTCCTCGTTCCAGGTCGCGCCGTTGAGGCCGAAGGTGAGGCCGAGGCGGTCCGCGCGCGAGCGCCGGAGCTTAGCATCGGTCGGCGCGCCGGCCCAGGCCAGCAGCTCGGCCTCGATCGCATCGAGCTCGGGCGGCCGGCCCTTCCGGAAATCCTCGTAGGGCAGGTAGCGGTACCAGTTGCGCCAGGCCGCCTCGGCCAGGCCCGCCGGGCGCTCCTCGCGCACGAGGGCGAGGTAGGCCACCGACAGGGTGTGGACGCCCGCCCTGGCGTCGGCCTGCCGGTCGCGGTCGCCGAAGGTGTAAAGCTGCTCGACGTAGCCCAGGCGCTGGTGGGTCTGGCGCTCGACCCAGGCGCGCAGGCCGCGCTCCAGGGTGGCATGCTCCGACACGAGCGGCCCGGCCGGCAGCCCGTCGCCGCGTCCCGCGGCCTGGTCGGCCACCTGGACGGTCAGCGCGCGCGGCTCGCCCTCGGTGGCGGCGATGATCGCCGCGGCGAGCCCCACGGAGGAGGGGCTGGGCACCGTCCCGGCCGCGCGCAAGTCCGCCGACATCGTCTTTCCCGTCGCCCTGTCCATCGCATGACCCGCCGCCCAAGGCCGAGCGGTCGTCGATGGAGCGGCCGCGCATCGACCTGTCGTTGCTTAAGCCGCAAACGGCCGCAATCCGTCAACGCGGCGCCGACATTCCGGCGGGGATGGCGCCCTCTTGCCTCCGAGGCCGAAAGCGCTTGCTAAGCGGCTCTGCGGTGGCCAGACAGGGCCGAACGCGCCGGGACGACAGCCGGTCGTGAGGAGGCGGGCGATGCAGGCGGGCGGCAGCCTCGGAAACGCGACGACCGGCCGCGCGTCCGGTCCGACGGTCGACCTGCGCCTCTACGGTCTCCTCGACGTCGGCGTCTGCGGCGACGACGGGCCTCGCCTCGCCGACATGGCGGCGGCGGCGGTCGCCGGGGGCTGCACCCTGTTCCAGTATCGCGAGAAGGACATCGCCGACGCCCGCGCCGCGCTCGCCCGCATCCGCGCGATCCATGCGGCCCTCGCCGGCCGCGCGCCGCTGCTGGTCAACGACCGGGTCGACCTCGCGCTGGCCGCGGGTTGCGAGGGCGTGCATCTCGGCCAGTCGGATCTGCACCCGGCCGATGCCCGCCGGCTGCTCGGCGACCGGGCGATCGTCGGGTTGACGCTGAAGACCGGCGCGCAGGCCGACGAGCTCTATCGGCTGCCGGTGGATTACGCCTGCATCGGCGGCGTCTTCGCCACGACCAGCAAGGACAACCCGGATCCGCCGGTCGGCCTCGACGGATTCGCGCGGATCGCGTTCCGCGCCAGGCTCGCCCGCGGCACCGCGGTGCCGGTCGGCGCGATCGCCGGCATCGACGTGAGCAACGCCGCCGCGGTGATCGCCGCCGGCGCTGACGGGATCGCGGTGATCTCGGCCCTGTTCGGGGCGGAGACGATCGAGGGCCGGGCGCGCGACCTGCGGGCGCGGGTCGACGCGGCGCTGGCCGAACGAGGAGCTGCCCGATGACGCCGATCGCGCTGACCATCGCAGGATCGGATTCGGGCGGCGGCGCCGGGATCCAGGCCGATCTCAAAACCTTCTCGGCGCTCGGCGTCTACGGCGCCAGCGCGATCACGGCGCTGACCGCGCAGAACACGCGCGGCGTCCAGGGCATCCACGACGTGCCCGCCGACTTCGTCGCCGCGCAGATCGACAGCGTCTTCTCCGACCTCGCCGTGACGGCGGTGAAGATCGGGATGCTGTCGCAGCCGGCGGTGATCGAGGCCGTGGCTGCGGCGCTCGAGCGCCACGCCATCCCGCGGCGCATCCCGGTGGTGCTCGATCCGGTGATGGTCGCCACCAGCGGCGACCGGTTGATCTCGGACGACGCGGTGATGCTGCTCCGCAGCCGCCTGATGCCGCTCGCCGACCTGATCACCCCGAACCTGCCCGAGGCGGCGAGCCTTCTCGACGAGGCACCGGCCGCCGACGAGAACGGCGCGGCCGCGCAGGCCAGGCGCCTCGTCGCGGCGGGCGCCCACGGCGTGCTGATCAAGGGCGGCCATGCCGCGGGCGACGAGAGCGTCGACCATCTACTGACCTCGGAGGGGCTGGTGCGGCGCCTCTCGGGCGCACGCCACCCGACGCGCAACACCCACGGCACCGGCTGCACCCTGTCGGCCGCCGTCGCCGCCGGCCTCGCGAAGCGCCTCGGCCTCGAGGCGGCGGTCCGGGCCGCCAAGGCCTACGTCGCCGCCGCGATCGCCTCCGCCGACGACCTCGCGATCGGCGAGGGGCATGGGCCGGTCCACCACTTCTTCGCGATCTGGGCCTGAACGCCGAGCCGGCACGCTGCCGCATCCGCGCCGGTCGCCTTGCATCCGCGGGGGGATTGCGTTTGTAGTAGCGCACGTTCGTTCCGATAAACGGAACGCGATGGCGGAATGCGGATGGCTTCGGCGATGCAGGAACAGGCGGAACGGCCGGGTCGGGGCCGGGACATGCTGAGCGGAGCGGCCGTGCTGTCGGGACAGCTCGGCAAGACGATCCAGCGCCTGCGCAAGGCCTACAACCTCTCGCTGTCGGAGCTCGCCGAGCAATCCGGCGTCGCCAAGTCGATCATCAGCCAGATCGAGCGCAACGAGACCAACCCGACGCTGGCGACGATCTGGCGCCTGTCGCAGGCGCTCGACGTCTCGATCGAACGGGTGCTGGCGGCCAACGACGAGGAGCCCTTCATCGAGAAGTCCTCGCGCGCCGACACGCCGATCCTCGTCTCCGAGGACGGCAAGGTGCGGCTGGCGATCATCGGCTGGGTCAAGACCATCGAGTGGCTGCAATGGTACGAGGTCTCGGCCGACCCGGGCGGGGTGCTCGATTCCGATCCGCACCAGCGCGGCTCGGTCGAATCGCTCTCGGTCTCGGAGGGCTGCTTCGAGGTCGACATCGGCGGCGTCGTTCAGCGCGCGCGGGCCGGCGAGACCCTGCGCTACCGCTGCGACCGCCAGCACGTCGTCCGCTGCACCGGCGACGTGCCGGGCCGCGCGACGATGGTGGTGATCATGAAGGCGGCGGTGATGGAGTGAGCGGCCCAGGCGCTCAGCGCCCGCCGTTCACCCAGCGCACCAGGTCCGCGAGCACGGTGCCGAGCGCCTGGTCGAGCGCCCGCGCCCCGTTGCCGGCATCGACCGCGGTGACGGGCACGCGCGCCGTGAAGATCCGGGCCGCGACCACCTTGCCGGTGCCGTCGGCGACCAGCTTGGCCGAGATGTCCACCACCGCCTCGCCGGTGCCGGCCGCGATGTCGAAGGCGCGGATCTCGGAGATGAGCTGGTAGTCGGCCACGACCTTGTCGCCGGGGCGCGAGACCGAGCGCAGGCGGCCGGCATTCTCCAGGCTCTGGATGATCCGGGTCTGGATCAGGCGCGGCAGGCGATCGGCCCATTGGCCGCCGCCGAGGAACGAGAGCGAGCCGCCGGCCTCGCGCACGATGATCCGATCGGCCTCGAACGGCTGGATGCCCACCGGCTCCGCGACCACGATCGCGCGCGCGCTCGCGGCCGGGCGGCCGGCGGCCGGCAGCGCCATGAGGT
>NZ_VRVH01000163.1:0-9883 GCF_008040095.1 Methylobacterium sp. WL6
CCCCCGATCACCGCCCCCGCGAGCGCCCCGATCGGGCCGGCGACGAGGGCGCCGGCGACCGCGCCGGAGCCGACGCCGACCACCGTGTTGCTGGCGGCCGAGGCCGTCCCCGGCAGGGCGAGGCCCGCCGTCAGCATCAGCCCGAAAAGTGCGTGTCGCAGCATGGTCTTGCCCTTCGATCGGTGGCGTTTCCCCAGCCCTTGGCCGCGGAACGTGACCAAAGCGGGGCCCGGCCGTTGCACGAACGACACGGCGTCGGCGGTTTCGATTGCGCCGGAATCTCCGGGTTTCGGCGCCGCGGCCCCTGGTCAGGCGAGTGCGTTGCGGTAGGGTCGCGCGATTTTATCCGGGGTCCCAGCCGAATGTCCGATCTCCGCCTCCGCCGCAGCGTCCTCTACATGCCGGGCTCGAACCAGCGTGCGCTCGACAAGGCGAAGACCCTGCCGGCCGACTGCCTGATCCTCGACCTCGAGGACGCGGTCTCGATGGAGGAGAAGGATCTCGCCCGCGATCAGGTCTGCGCCGCGGTCAAGAGCCGTGCGTACGGCGACCGCGAGCTGATCATCCGCGTCAACGCCCCCCAGACGCCGTGGGGCGAGAAGGACCTGCGCGCGGCGATCGAGGCGCGGCCGGACGCGATCCTGATGCCGAAGGTGTCCTCGCCGGCCGTGCTCGAGAGCATCGCCGACCACCTCGAGGCCCTCGACGCGCCGGACGACATCGCGGTCTGGGCGATGATCGAGACGCCGGCCGCGATCCTGAACATCCAGGACATCGCCCGTGCCAGCCGCGACCGGCGCACCCGGCTCACCTGCTTCGTGCTCGGCACCAACGACCTGGCCAAGGACACCTGGGCCCAGCTCGTGCCCGGCCGCGTGCCGATGCTGCCGTGGATGATGTTCACCCTCGCCGCGGCCCGCGCGTCCGGGCTGACGATCCTCGACGGCGTGTGGAACGACATCGGCGACGTCGAGGGCTGCCGCGCCGAGTGTCGCCAGGCGCGCGACCTCGGCTTCGACGGCAAAACGCTGATCCACCCCAACCAGCTGGAGCCCGCCAACACCTCCTTCGCCCCGACCGAGGAGGAGGTCCGCCGCGCCCGCCTCGTGCTCGAAGCCTTCGACCGGCCCGAGAACGCCAAGCGCGCGGCGATCAAGGTCGAGAACCGCATGTACGAGCGCCAGCACGTCGGCATGGCCAAGCGCGCGGTGACGTGGTCGGAGGCGATCAAGGCCAAGGGGCAGTGAGGGGACGGGCGGCCGATGAATGGCCGCTTTCGGGAAGCGCCGATCCGCGTGAAACGCGCAACGCGCACCACACGCCGTAGCCATCTCCGACGCTGCGGCAACGCGAAGGGTCAAGCTCATGCTGAGCGCGATCTCTCGACCATTGGCGGCCGCTCTCGCGGGAAGCGCCCTGCATGGAACCGTAGCGCTCGCGCAGCCAGCCGAGTGCGGCAAACTTCAAGAGATGCTCGAGGAACGCAGGGCGTTCGTGGCGGCGGTGAATGCCGGTTCGAAGTCGGCGATCACGAAGACGCCTGAGGCGACCTGCGCACTGTTCGGTGATCTGCAGCGGAATGGCGCCATTGCGATCGCCTGGATCGAAACGAATCGGGCGTGGTGCGCGATTCCCGACGCGTTCGCCGAACGCTTCAAGGCCGATCAGATGAAGACCCTCGCGATCGGCGATCGGGCGTGCGGCCTCGTTCGCCCCGCGCCTCTGCAGATCGATCCGCTGCCGGCTCATCCGAGAGGATGACGGCGCCGATCGTGGCAATCGTCGTGTTCGCTTCGGGGAAAGAGCTGGAGCATTCCAGGGCGAGGTTGCTTCCGGTTCGCGTGCAGAAAACGCGATCTCTCAAATGGAGCCATTCCCGTGATCCAGGGATCACGGACATCGCTCGGGAGTTCGATATTCCTCCCGCGATGAGGTCTCCCCTTCCTGGCTCGTGACAACGTCCTGGGCTGTTCCAGCATCAAATCGCGACCGGTCAGCCCGATGCCGTGCAGTGGAACGCCACCGTCTCGTAGCGGTAGGCCACGCTGTCATGCCCGGCGAGGTCCGGCGTGGCGGCGATCAGCCCCCGTATCTCGGCGGCGACGGCCGCCTGCTCGCCCGGGGGCAGGGCGGCGATGAAGCTGACCGAGAGCGCACGGCCGACGATCACGTCCTCCGATGGTCCGACGTGCCGGTGCGGCAGGCGCCGCTCGTGCAGGGGGCCGAAGCCCGGGCCGGGGAACACCGCGCGCCAGTTTTGCGTGCGGTAGCGCGGGGTGTCGTCCTCGTAGGCGTCGACGATCCGCGTCAGCGCCGCGACCCAGGGCACGGATTCGTCGCGCACGTTCCAGACCAGCCCGAGCGTGCCGCCGGGGCGGAGCACGCGGCGGATCTCGGCGAGCGCCGCCGGGGTGGAAAACCAGTGGAAGGACTGCGCGCAGACGACCGCGTCGACCGAACCGTCCGCGAGGGGGATGGCCTCCGCATGCCCCGGATGCGCCGCGACATCGGGATTTCGCGCGGCGAGCCGTGCCAGCATCTCCGGCACCGGCTCGACGGCGACGACGCGCGCTCCGGTGGCGGAGAGGCGCGGGGTGAACTTTCCGGTGCCCGCGCCGAGGTCGAGCACGGTGCGGCCGGGGCCGAGCCGCAGGTCGTCGCGCAGCCAGCCGTCGAGGGCGGGCGGATAGTCCGGGCGGCCGCTGACGTAGGTGTCGGCCTGGGCGGCATAGCCGGCCGCGGCCGACCGGTGGATCGTGTCCATCCCGAGCCCTCGCTTCCCTCGAACGCTGTCCCACGGGTTCGCCGCCCCGCAGGCATGCGTCAAGCCGGGTCGGCCGCCGCGGCGGCGACCAGGGCCGTGCCGTCCCCGGTCAGCGCGTAGTGCGCCCGGCCCGACCGGGCGTCGCGCCGGCCCACCGCGAGGAGCCCGGCTTCCTCCAGGGCGGTGACGGCGCGCAGCGCGTGGGCGTGGGCGACGTCGAGGGCCTTGGCGAGGCCGCGGCTGTCGGCGGCCAAGCCGCCCTTCGCCGCCGCCAGCAGCACGGCCTCGATCGATCCAAGATCCGGCCGCTGGCGGGCGATCGCGTCGACCAGCGCCAGGAACGCGGCGTCGTCAGCCTCGCTCAAGCCGCCGCGGCCGCTTCCGCGCGCCCGCGCACCGTGACCAGCACCGACTTCGAGGTCGGCGTGTCGCTTTCGGTGCCGAAGGTCGAGAGCGGCACCAGCACGTTGAGCTCGGGATAGTAGCCGGCCAGGCTCCCGCGCGGCATGTCGAACGGCACCAGCCGGAAATCCTCGGCGATGCGCGACGTGCCGTCCGCATGCAGGCCGACCACGTCGACCCGCTCGCCGAAGCTTTCACGCAGGGTCGCGAGGTCGTCCGGGTGGCAGAAGATCACCCGGCGCTCGCCGTAGACGCCGCGGTAGCGGTCGTCGAGGCCGTAGATCGTGGTGTTGTACTGGTCGTGGCTGCGGAAGGTCTGCAGCACGAAGGTGTTCTCGGCCGCCGAGGCCACCTGGTGCTCGGTCGCCTCGGGGAGCGCGTCGGCGGAGAAGTTGGCGTGGCCGGTGGCGGTCTCGAACACCCGCTCGGCGGCGAGATTGCGCAGCATGAAGCCGCGCGGGCGCCGCACCCGGACATTGTAGCCGGTAAATCCCGGGATCGTGCGCTCGATCCGGTCGCGGATGCGGTCGTAATCCTCGGCCATCTCCGCCCAGTCGATCCGGCCCGAGCCGACGGTGGCCGCGGCCATGCCGGCGATGATCGCGATCTCCGAGCGCAGCTCCTTCGAGGCCGGCTTGTTGATGCCGCCCGAGCCGTGGACCATGCTCATCGAATCCTCGACGGTCACGATCTGGGTCTTGCCGGCGGCGTTCCGGTCGATCTCGGTGCGCCCGAGGCAGGGCAGCACGTAGGCGACCCGGCCCGGCACCAGGTGCGAGTGGTTCAGCTTCGTCGCGATGTGGACGGTCAGCTCGCACGAGGCCAGCGCCTTGGCCACCAGGGCCGTGTCCGGCGTGGCGCGGGCGAAGTTGCCGCCGAGGCCGATGAAGGCCTTGGCGCTGCCGTCGAGCATCGCGCCGATGGCGGCCAGCACGTTGTGGCCGTGCCGGCGCGGCGCTGCGAAGCCGAACTCGCGCTCGAGCGCGTCGAGCAGGGCGGCCGGGGGCTTCTCGTTGATGCCGACCGTGCGGTCGCCCTGCACGTTCGAGTGGCCGCGCACCGGGCACAGGCCCGCGCCGGGCCGCCCGATGTTGCCGCGCAGGAACATCAGGTTGGCGATCTCGCGCACCGTCGCCACCGAGTGGCGATGCTGGGTCACGCCCATCGCCCAGGTGGCGATCGACTTCGACGAGGCGACGTAGATCGCCGCCACCTCCTCGAGCACGGCGCGGGCGAGGCCCGACTGGTCCTCGATCGCGTCCCAAGTGGTCGCGTCGACCGCGGCGCGGTAGGCGGCGAGGCCTTCGGTGTGGCTGTTGAGGAAGGCGCGGTCGAGCACCGAGGGGCGGCCGGCGGCGAGCGCCGCGTCGTCGGCGGAAAACACCGCCTTGGCGATGCCGCGGAAGGCGGCCATGTCGCCGCCGAGCCGCGGCTGCAGGTAGTGGCTGGCGATCGGCCGGCTCGCGCCGCGCAGCATCTCGACGGTGTTCTGCGGGTCGGCGAAGCGCTCCAGGCCGCGCTCGCGCACGGGGTTGAACACGACGACCTTGGCGCCGCGCTCGGCGGCCTTGCGCAGGTCGGCCAGCATGCGCGGGTGGTTGGTGCCGGGGTTCTGCCCGACGACGAAGATCGCGTCGGCCTTCTCGAAATCCTCCAGGAGCACCGTGCCCTTGCCGATGCCGATGGCCTGGCCGAGCCCGATGCCGCTGGCCTCGTGGCACATGTTCGAGCAGTCGGGGAAGTTGTTGGTGCCGTAGGCGCGGGCGAACAGCTGGTACAGGTAGGCGGCCTCGTTCGAGGCGCGGCCGGAAGTGTAGAACTCGGCCTGGTCCGGGTGGTCGAGGCCGCGCAGCGTCGCGCCGATCTCGGCGAAGGCCGCATCCCACGTCACCGCGACGTAGCGGTCGCTCGCGGAATCGTAGCGCATCGGATGGGTGAGGCGGCCCTCGCCTTCGAGGGCGTAGTCGCTCCAGCCGCGCAGCTCGGTCACGGTGTGGCGCGCGAAGAACTTCGGCGGCGCGCGTTTGTCGGTGGCCTCCCACGACACCGCCTTCACGCCGTTCTCGCAGAACTCGAACGACGAGCCGTGCTCCGGGTCGCCCCAGGCGCAGCCGGGGCAGTCGAACCCGTCGGGCTGGTTCGCCTTGAGCAGGGCGCGGGCACCCGAGAGCGGGGAGCGGCTGCCGAGGAGATGCTTGCCGCAGCTCTTCAGCGCGCCCCAGCCGCCTGCGGCCGAGGAGCGCTTGGGCGTGGCGACGGGGTCGGTCATGACGGGGCCTGAATCGGGTTTCGCGCGTGGCGATCACGCACTTGCGAGATAAGAGACCGCGTGGGTGCTTCTCAATCGTGCCCCGGCGCACCCCCCTCATGCGTCCGGCACGCGCGCATTTTTAACGGTTCTCGTTTCCGGACACGGCGAAGGGTCGGTCGATGCAGGCACGGGTTCGGATCGTCGCGGCGCTGGCGGCCGGCTGCGCGGTCGCGATCGCGATGATGGCGCACGACCGGGCCCGGGATGCCGCCTGGGCCGTCACGGCGAGCCAGATCGCCGACGCGCGGGCGCACGGCAAGCCGGGGGTGGAGATCGCACCCGGCCGCTTCGTCGCGGAACCGCTCCCGAGCGAGGGGGCCGCGCTGCTGCCGGTGAAGTGGGGTCTGATCGGCGCCGTCGTCGCCGGCGCGGTGCTGGTCGGGACGCGGCGGCGTGCGTGAGCGGACGGCAAGCGCTTCCGTGACTGCAAACGAAGCCGCGCCCTCCCTCCCCCCCTCTGCGGGGGAGGGAAGGGCGCCGGTCTAAGCCGCCTTGGACAACGCCGTCGCGTCGCGCCCGACGATCTCGGCCAGGCTTGCCAGCCCCTCAGCCCGCATCCGCTCGAGCAGGCCGCGCTTGATCGTGGAGACGAGGCCGGGGCCTTCGTAGACCAGCGCCGAGTAGAGCTGCAGCAGGCTCGCGCCGGCGCGGATCTTGGTCCAGGCGGCCTCGGCCGAGTCGATGCCGCCGACGCCGACCAGGGGCAGCCTGTCGCCGACGCGCCGGTAGGTCTCGGCCAGCATCCGCGTCGAGGGCGCGAAGAGCGGGCGGCCGGACAGGCCGCCGGCCTCCCCCGAGAGCTTCGTCTCGGTGAGCGAGGCCGGCCGCGCGATCGTGGTGTTCGAGACCACGAGCGCCTGAACCCCGCGGCGGATCGCGGTCGCGCAGATCGCGTCGAGCGCGTCCAGCGTGATGTCGGGGGCGATCTTCAGAAGGATCGCGGCCTTCGTGCCGTTCCGGGCCGCGGCCGCGGCCGCGTCGCGGGTCGCGACCACGCGGGCGAGCAGGTCGTCGAGGAAGGCCTCGCCCTGGAGGTCGCGCAGGCCCGGGGTGTTGGGCGACGACACGTTGACGGTGACGAAGTCGACCAGCGGCGCCAGCCGCCCGGTGCAGGCGACGTAGTCGGCGAGCCGGTCGGTCGCGTCCTTGTTGGCGCCGATGTTGACGCCGACGATCCCCGGCCGCCCGGCCCGCGCCCGCAGGCGCTCGGCGACGACGTCGAGGCCGGCGCTGTTGAGCCCGAAACGGTTGATCACCGCCCGGTCGCCGGGAAGCCGGAACACCCGCGGGCGCGGGTTGCCGGGCTGGGGCTTCGGCACCACGCCGCCGACCTCGACGAAGCCGAAACCCAGGCCGAGCAGGGCGTCGGCCGCCTGCGCGCCCTTGTCGAAACCCGCCGCGAGCCCGACCGGATTCGGAAACCGCCGGCCGAACACCTCGACCGCGAGCCGTGCATCGTCGGCCGGCGGCGTGCGGGCCGGCAGCAGGGTGAGCGCGCGAACGGTGAGGTTGTGTGCGTGCTCCGCGTCGAGGCCGTAGAGGGCCGGGCGAAGCAGCGGGAACAGGGCGCCGATCATGCCGGAATCTCCGCGGGCAGCGCGGGCACGCCGTCGGGGCCGAGCGGCAGCGCGCTCACGCTGCGCACCGCGTCGAGGGGCAGGTCGCCGTAGAGGTGCGGGAACAGATCGCCGCCGCGGGAGGGCTCGAACCGCAGCGCGGGGCCGAGCGCCTCCGCCTCGACGGCGACGAGCACGAGGTCGTTCTGACCGGAAAAGTGCCGCCGCGCGGTCTCCGCGAGCTGCGCGGCTGTGGAAAAGTGGATGAAACCGTCGGCCCGGTCGATCCCGGCGCCGGTGAACCGGCCGAGGCCCTCCGCGTCCCGCCAAAGCGTCTCGGGACAGATCTTGTAGATCAGCGTCATCGCGGCACCCGGTCTCCGATGCGCCGTCGATAGGGTGCCGGGCCGCCCCCTGGCAACCGTTTCGGGGTGCGATCGGGCCAGCGGAACGGCGTGGATCACCCATTCGGCCGATTGCCTTTTTCAATCCGTAGTTCTACTTTCCTACAACTAGGCCGTGCGTCTCAGCGGTCGTTTTCGCCTTGGTCACGCATGCTGTCCCACGAGCAGATTTGGAATGCCATCGACCGTCTGGCCGAGCGCCACGGCTTTTCGCCATCCGGCCTCGCCCGACGTTCCGGCCTCGACGCCACCAGTTTCAACCGATCCAAGCGCGTCGGCGTCGACGGCCGCAAGCGCTGGCCCTCCACCGAGTCGGTGTCGAAGGTGCTGGCCGCGACCGGCGCCAGCCTCGACGACTTCCTGCGGCTGATCGAGGCGCGCGAGGGGCCGCCGCGTGCGACCGTTCCGCTGATCGGCCTGACTCAGGCCGGCGCCGGCCGCCAGTTCACCGACGAGGGCATGCCGACCGGCGGCCCCGGCTGGGAGGAGATCGAGTTTCCCGATCTCGGCGAGGAGCGCGCCTTCGCTCTGGAGGTGCAGGGCGATTCGATGCTGCCGCTGTTCCGCGACGGCGACGTGTTGATCGTCTCGCCGTCGGCCGGCGTGCGCAAGGGCGACCGCGTGGTGGTGCGGCTGCATTCCGGCGAGGTGCTGGCCAAGGAACTCCGCCGGCGCACCGCGCGCACGGTCGAGCTCGCCTCGCTCAACCCCGAGCACGAAGACCGCAACCTCAACGTCGGCGAGATCGCCTGGATCGCCCGGGTGATGTGGATCCGGCAGTAGAGGCTGTCGGGGGGCGGTCGGTCCTCCGCTCCGTCGTCCCGGGGCCGTGCAGCGGAGCCGGGGATCCAGACCCGTCGGCGGCACTTTCCCGAGCACGGCCTGCGGTTCTGGATTCCGCGTTCGCCTTCGGCGCTGCGGAATGACGCGATTGTGTTGAAGGGCCTGAGGCCCGACGCAGCCCCGGATGGTGCCTGCGAGAGACGGCGGACCCGCTTCGGCAGTTGGGCGCCCGACCGCCGCCGCGTCCCGCGGCCGCGCTTCAGGCTTGGCCGTCCGGCGCGATGCGGCTATCGCTGAGCGCGTCGGGGCCGTCGCTCCGCGAGGCCGGACGAGAGCATGGCAGAGCCCGACGCGGACGCCTTCGACGAACCGGCGCTCGAGGCCGGCTGGACCGCGCTGCTCGATGCCGCGGCGCCCGCCTTCCTGTTCGACCCGCGCCGGCCCGACGCGCCGATCGTGCACGCCAATCCGGCCCTGCTGCACCTCGCCGGGCTGGAAGCCGCGGCCCTGGTCGGGCGGAACGTCCGGCTTCTGGCGGCCGACCGCCGCACCCTCGACGACGGCGCCGAGTTCCTGGCGGCGCGCGGCGACGGCTCCACCTTCTGGGCGCGCCTGACCCTCGGTCCCATCGCCGGGAGCCCGTACCGCCTCGGGCAGGTCTTCGACGTGACGCGCCGGCGCGACGCCGAGAGCGCCCTGGTGCTGTCGCGACAGCGCGAGGCGCTGGGGCTGCTCACCAACAGCGTCGCGCACGAGTTCAACAACTTCCTCCAGATCCTGATCGGCTACATCGACGGGCTGAAGCGCCGGCTCGGCGACAGCCAGGAGCCGTTCATCCAGCGGGCGATGAGCCGCTCGACCGACGCCACCGAGCGTGCCGCGATCCTCACGCGCCAGCTGCTGGCCTACTCGCGCAAGATCGCCCCCGACGTGCGCCCGATCGACCTCGACGCGCTCGTCGCCGCGACCGCGGAGCGCCTGCGCCCCGGCCTGCCCGCCGGCGTGCGCCTGGAGGTCGCCGGCACGCCCGGCCTGCCGCGGGCGATCAGCAACCCGCTCCAGGTCGAGCTGGCGCTCGGCCACGTCGTCACCAACGCCTGCGAGGCGATGCCGGACGGCGGCACGATCCGGATCGAGAGCTTCCGCATCGCACCCGGCGACCGGTCGGTCCAGCGTCCGGAGGACGGCGCGGTCGGCATCCGCATCGCCGACACCGGCGCCGGCATGTCGCCGGAGATGCTGGCCCGGGCGCTCGCGCCCTTCGCCACCAGCCGCGAGGCCGGGCGCGGGGCGGGGCTCGCCATCGTCCACGGGCTGATGAAGCGGCAGAACGGCACCATCGCCCTGGACAGCCGGGCGGGGGAGGGCACGCAGGTGCGGCTGGTGTTTCCGGCCGCGCCCGAGCGGGCCGCATCCGGCCCGCACTGACGATTCGTTCGCGATGCTGCGGAAAACATCGCGGGCCGACGGACTAAAACCCCGCGCCCGGCGTCACCATCTTAATCGTCGGCGCTCGCGCCAGGACGTTTGACGACGTCCACGACGTTTCGAGATGATTAGAGGCGTATCGATGCTCACCTCCACCACGCGCCGCAAGCGTGCGGCGCGGGGTGGAGGTGAGCATCGATAGGCCTCTAATCATCTCGAAACGTCGTGGCCGGCG
>NZ_VRVH01000164.1:0-9848 GCF_008040095.1 Methylobacterium sp. WL6
GGCCGACGCGACGCACGCCGGGGGCAAGTTCGCCGGGCGTCGGCTGCGGCGCGGGTGGCACCTTCGCGCCTTGCTGCGTCGTGATCTCCCGGCACACGCGCTTCCAGGTCCGCGAGGCCGTGTCACGGGTCAGCGGTTGTCCGACTTCATCCGTCAGCCCGAGCTCGGCCAGGATCGGCAGGACCCTGCGCCAAGCCACCCGCCCCGTGCCCAGTTCGACCACGAGTTCGGCATAGTGCGTCCGCATCCAGACCGATACACGCCGGTCGGCCTGACGAGCAGTGGCGAACAGCGCCTGGATCTTCGAACGGCCCATCACGTAGCCCCCTGCCCGCGCCAGCAAGGGGGGTGCGAGGCGGGCGCCACTGGGACGTGAGTGGGGTCGGTAGCGGAAGGTAGGTTCTCTACAGACCAAGGCACCCTTGGTGCGGCATCCGCAGGATCCCATCTCATATCATGGTTCGAACGGGCGCGTCGGGGAGGAGCTGGGTGGTGAGCGAGAAGCCGGCAACAGCCACGGACATCGCAACCCTGCGCACCGAGATCGCTATCCTGTCCGAGGCGATGCGGGAGATGGTCGGGACCCTGGAGACGCAGGCCAGCATCCTGAACGCGCTGCTCCAGGCGGTGACGGCTCCCGAAGAGGGTGAAGGCCGCCTTGCCGAGGCGCTGATGCGTATCGCCGACGGTCTCGATCGCCAGACCGAGGAACTCACCGTGATCCGCGCCAGCCTCGCTCCGCCGGACGGTCCCCGGACGGGCCAGGACGGTGTCTGAGCAATACGCCGCGTGCTGACCTACCGTACCGGTGCCGCCAACACGCCCGCCGGCGCCGCAGCCATGGTCGCCCATCTCGGCGAGCTGACGCTCGCCCCCACGCAGGCCGCGATCGCAGCGTACTATGCCGGTGCCAAAGGTCCTGACCCGAGCGACATCGCTGGGTTCACCGGAACGGTGGCACAGGTGCGCCGTGATCTCGACCCGGCGCTCGCCCAGCTTCTCGGCCTCGATCAGACGCGCGCGCCGAGCGCGGACGAGATCGCCAACCTGCTGACCGGCGCCCGCGCGGACGGGCAGCCGATTCCCGGACGACAGCTGCAGCGTGACGGCACGCGCAGCCTCGCGGCGGAACTCGGTCTCGATCCCGATCGGATCGCGACGGCGGTCGAGGTCGATCGCGTGCTTTCCGGTCAGCGTGCCGATACCGGAGCCGCTTTGCCCCCGGGCCGGGTCGCCCTCCTGCGTCGCCGCTTCCTGCAGCTCTACGGGATCGAGGAGCACGCTGGCGCTATCGGGCTGACGGAGGCCGTGCCGCACCTGCGCGAGGGCCGGCGCGGCGATGGCAGGGCCTTGCGCCCCACGGCCTACGCCGACGGCCTGACGGCTGCCAAACAGCGGATTTCGTTCATCGACCTTACGCTGAGCGCCGAGAAGAGCCTTTCGATCGCGATCGCCCTGACGCCGAGCGAGAGCGAGCGGGCGCTGTTGTTGGCGGCTCACCGGGACGCGGTCGCTGACGTCCTGCGGATCGCCGAGACGGTGATCGGCAAGGCGCGCCGTGGCAAGGCGGGGCGCGGCGGCGTCGAGCAAGGCTCGATGTGCTGGCTGACCTTCGAGCACTTCAGCGCTCGCCCAACGGCCGAGGTCGTGCGGATCGATCCCGAGACCGGCCGGGTGTTCACGCAGCTGCAGACCGTGCGTGTTGCGGGGGACCCGCAGGTCCACCACCATGCGATCCTGCCTTCGTGCGTCCTGACCCCGTCCGGGCACGTCGGTGGCCTGCACCTCGCGGCGTTGGCTGGATCCGTTAAGGAGCTCGGGGCCCTCTATCATGCGGCTGTGACCGTCCGCCTGCGCCGGCTGGGTGTGACGGTGGAGGTCGACGAGCGCACTGGGGCCTGGCGCGTCGCGGCCATCTCTGAAGCCTTGCGCGAGCTTTTCTCCAAACGCACCGCGGGCGGGACCAAGGCGGCCAAGGCCTACGCCGCTGCACAAGGGCTGGACTGGGACACCCTCGACGGGGTGCAGAAGATCGCCCTGCTCAAGGCTGGAACGCAGGACCCACGTGGCGCCAAGTTGGACGATCTCGGCGACATCGTGGCGTGGCAGGCCGAGGCCGCTGCGGCTGGTTGGAGACCGACCCGCTTCATCCACCTCGACGCGCCGATCGCCGAGCCCGATGGCGAGGGACGCTTGGATCCGGCCTACCGTGCGGCCGCACAACTGCTCGGCACGGCCTTCGAGAACCACGCCGTACTGGACGAGAGTGCGGTGCGTACGGCTGCGGCCCGGGGCCTGATCGTCGGAGGCTACCGCGGCCCCGAGGACGTCGATGCGGTCGTGGCGTTGCTGCGGGAACGCGGCCTGACGCAGGAGGGTACCGCGACGTTCCTGACCATCGAGCGCGTGCGCGGCACGCACGGGCAGGACACCTTTCGTGCCACGACCGGGGTGCATGCCGAGCGGGAAGCACGCCTCGTCACCCTGGCACAGGCCGCCGCGCAGGATCGCAGTGGTGCTCTCACGCCGGAGGCGATCACTGTCGCGGCACAGGCTTCTGGCCTCACCTTCGAGGGTGAGCACGGACGCGCACAGGCTGCTGCGATGGTGGCGCTCGGCACTGGACCGCGGATCGCGGCCCTGACGGGAGCGGCCGGCGCAGGAAAAAGCGCCGTAATCCTCCCCCTCGCCCGGGCTTGGCAGGCGAGCGGGCGTCGGGTCTACGGGATCTCCACCGCGTGGCGAACGGCGCAGGCGCTCGCGGATGCGGGCATCGCGCCCGAGGACTGCTTCGCGACGGCCGCGTTGCTGTCGCGGGTCGATGCAGGGCGGATCAAGCTCGGTCCGGACGATGTCGTCGTGGTGGACGAAGTCGGCCTGATGTCGACCCGCACGCTGCTGCGGATCCTCGAAGTGCGCGAGCGCGTCGGGTTCCGCCTTGTCGTGGTCGGTGACGACCTGCAGGCTACCCCCGTTGAAGCGGGCAGCCCGCTCGCCCTCCTGCGGCGTGCTCTTGGTCACGAGGCGATACCGGCCATCACCACGACCTTGCGGCAGAGCGCAGTCGAGGAACGCGAACTTGCGGGGATGGCGCGCGAGGGTCGTATTGAAGAGGTGCTGGAGGTCATGCGCGCAGCCGAGCGCGCCCAGCTCGCACCCGGGTCGTACGAGGAAGCCGTGGAGGCCGTCGCGGCACTGTGGGACGCACGCATGTGCGCCCACGCCAACGATCCCGGGTTCAGCCTCGCCGTCCTCGCCCCCACGAACCGGGATGCTCGTGCGATCGGGCAGGCGATCCGGCTTCGACGTCAGGATCGTGGCGAGGTCGGCCCCGACGAGGTCACGGTCGAGGCCATTGACCAAGCCGGTGCCGCGTACACGCTGATGCTGGCGCCGGGCGACGAGGTGCGGCTGTACCAGCGCGTCAACGCCACGGGTACCGGTGGCCGCGGCCTCCTCGGGGTCAACGGAAGTATCGTGACGGTGGTCGCGATCGGCGCGGACGGCCTCGTGCTGCGCAATCGCGGGAGCGGGCGCCAAGGCCTGGTGGCCTGGTCGACGCTGCGTGATCCCGACACCGGCCGTACAAAGTTGGCCCCTGGCGGCTGCTTGTCCATCGACCAAGCTCAAGGCCTCACGGCGGATGAAGCGATCTTCGCCTTGCCCGGGGGGGCGGGAAGCTGCGACGCGGGCCGAGCCTACGTCGCCCTTTCGCGGCATCGCCGGCACGCCTACCTCGTGCTCGGCGAGGCGGCCGAACGGCGCGCCGTCGCCCAGAAGCGCCCGCTTGGAAGTGCGTCCATCCAGGAAAGTGACCTGTGGCAGCACGCTGGCGCAGTGCTCGCACGCCGGCCGGCCCGGGCGACCGCCTTGGACGTGCTCGACCGTGCCCGTGTGCGCCGCGCGCAAGCCTTGGCGCTCCGTCGCACCGCTCACGCCCGCCTTGAGCAAAGGGAGGGCGCGCCGACGACCCTTCCAGCTCGTCGGCAAAGGGATCGGATCGCAGCGCTCATCGCGCTCATGGCAGCCGCACGGGCAGAGCGCGCAGCACTGCTGCAGAAATTCGTTCGCCGGATGATCGGCATTCTGAGCGAGGCGCGGGTGCGCCTCGCTCAGGGGCGTGCCGGCGCGCAGGACGCCGTCACACGTGTGAAGCGCGGCCGTCGTCGCTCGCAGGGACCGGGACGGCCGCATCGACCTACGCCGCGTTCTTAGCGGCGACGATCTGGTCGCGGGCGTGGGCATCGACGGTGTACTGCTGCCCGGGCGACAGCGTCACGGTGAAGAAGCCTTCCACGGGCGCCTCCCGCGCGTCCGCATCCACGTAGCCCCGGTGGGGCTCGATGGTGGTGACGGCCTCGGGGTCGAGCGTCAGCGTATAGACGCCGCCGCCGACCCAGTTGATTGCCTTGGATCCGGGGCGGCGGACGTTGTTAACGGACGTGGTCGCCGTGATGTCAATCAAGCGCATGATATCCTCGTGATTGCGCTACAGGTGGTGTGTCGTTTCCGACGATCACGAAGCTAGGAACTGAAATTACATTTGTCAAATGGCCGTGTTACACCAAGGATTGGTGTATCTATTCATGCAAAATCTTGCGGGCAAGGATTGAATGGCTGATCCTTGTCCTCAAGAGCGCGAGGCCGGGCCACGGGCAGGAAAAGTGCGGAAGCGGTCCTTGCGTGGAGCAAGAATTAGCGCGGGTCTCCGCGCACGGCTGGCGCACAGGCTCCCCAAGCCATTCTAGAGTTATCCACAGAGTTGTTTGTTGAGGCGCTTTGAAAGTAGGCCTTGGCGGCAACCGCATTCTGTGCGTATTACGTACAAGACGCTGTCCGAAATAATGTGCAGTGGCCGCCGCCGCAGAGGCCTATTCTGGACGGCCCGGGCAGAAGCAGTGCAAGCACTGCCCATTCGGGCTGGTCGCGTAAGGCAGCCTTTCGCCTGTTTGCTCGGCGCATGCGGCGGGCGTTTACACTAGGGTTCCCGGGTGAACGTCAGATACTTTCCCAATACCGACGGCGCTCATTGCCTGCTCAACAGCCAAGCTATTCAGCTCGTTATGAATTAGAGCGGCGTCCGATTAAGTTGGCTCATAAGCGTCGTATCCCGCGGCGGCGAGGTAGTTTCGGCATTCGTCTGTTTTGAATGTGGCGAAGGCGTCTCTAAGGGCGGCGACGGTGCGCTTTGCAGCCGCTCGGAGTACAGCCTTGAGCTTGGCGAAGGCCATCTCAATTGGGCTGAGATCGAGGCTGTAGGGCGGCAGGAAGAGCGGCCGGGCACCGGCGGCCTCAATGACCTTGCGCACGCCTTTGATCTTGTGGGCTGGAAAGTTGTCGAGGATACCGCTCTAGCACTTCAAAATACACGTAGAGAATTTGTCAACTCGCGATGGCCTGAATTTCTCTGATATCCTCGCGCAGCATGTAGCCACGGCCCCAAACCGTCTCGATAAAGTTCTTGCCTTGGCTGGCGTTGGCGAGCTTCTTCCGAAGCTTGCACATGAACACGTCGATGATCTTCAGCTCGGGCTCGTCCATGCCGCCATAGAGATGGCTGAGGAACATCTCCTTGGTGATCGTCGACCCCTTCCGCAGCGCGAGGAGTTCCAGCATTCGGTACTCCTTGCCGGTGAGGTGGACACGGGAGCCGGCGATCTCGGCGGTCTTCTGGTCGAGGTTCACCGCAAGATCACCGATCGTCACGACGGCCTCCGCGTGTCCTTGCGAGCGGCGCACGATCGCCTGGATGCGGGCGACGAGCTCGTCCCGATGGAACGGTTTGGTGAGGTAGTCGTCGGCGCCAAAGCCGAGGCCCTTCACCTTGTCCTCGATGCTGGCCATCCCTGAGAGGATCAGGATCGGGGTCTTCACCTTGGCCACGCGAAGGCTGCGCAGCACCTCGTAGCCGGATATGTCAGGGAGCGTCAGGTCGAGGAGGATGATGTCGTAGTCGTAGAGCTTGCCTAGATCGATCCCCTCCTCACCGAGATCGGTGACGAAGGGATTGAACCCGGCCGTCTTCAGCATCAGCTCGATGCTCTGCGCCACCGCCGCATCGTCCTCGATCAGCAGAACCCGCATCGTCCGTCCCCGTAAGTGTTAAGATCCACTAATGCGTGATCCTTAACAAATCCCTGTTTTGCAGTAGGGTCCGTATCAGCGCCTTATCGGCCCATATTCGACTTGTTGTTCTGTCAGAAACTAATTAAGATAGGCCATATCAGTTAATTATAGGGCAGTATATTTCATGTTGGACGAAGCAGTGGCAGACACAAGCAGCAACGTTTTGGCGATGGCAGCCGATATCGTCTCAGCCTATGTCTCGAACAATCACGTTCAAACTGGCGAGTTGCCGAACTTGATTGCCAGCGTCCATGCATCCTTGAGCCGCCTCGGCGGTGAGGAGCCGACGGCCGCGTCCGAACCTGAGAAGCTGACGCCCGCTCAGATCCGCAAGTCGATCACCCCAGATGCGATCATCAGCTTCGAGGACGGCAAGGGCTACAAGACGATGCGGCGTCATCTTACCCTACGCGGCCTGACACCGGAGGCCTACCGTGCCAAGTGGGGCCTGCCTGCCGACTACCCGATGGTGACCACGAGCTACTCGGCAAAGCGCTCCGCACTTGCCAAGAGCCTGGGTTTGGGTGGGCAGCGGCGCAAGTTGGCACTGGATGCGGCTGATGGATCGTGAGGGGACTGGGCCTGGAGCGCCCAGGCCACAGGGTTAATGAAGCGTTTCCGTTCATGCCTTGTTCCCGTTGTGGAAAACTCCCGAAGCGGTCAGTTTGGCCCTTGTAGCGGGGCACAGCATGCACATTCGAGCCGGGGAGCGGCTGCGCCTTACACTGTGGGGCGCGGGGAGCCGCGCTATGGTCAGTCTCAACACCTACGCGGTGACCCAGCCCGCGCTGGAGGGGTTTGATCCGACGGAGGATGGCTTCCACCACGACGTCACGTCGTGGCTGCATGACGGCTTCAACACCTTGACGGTTGTGCTGATCGGGCCGCCGGGCGAGGTGCCGTTCCGCATGGTGGTCCGGCATGGCGATCATTCCGAGCACGTCCTCGACGAAGCCGACTTTCTGCCGCTGGCGACGCCATGGCGGCTCTGGACGCTTCGCATCGAACGGGCATCGGTGCTGAACCAGCATCTTTCCGGTCTTGGTCACGCCCAGCCGAGGCGGGTGGCCAGCGATCAGATCATGCCAGGTGCTGTCGGCGGCGGCATGTCTTTGCGCGTCGACCAGATCAGGGCGCCGGCCTCGTTGGTGAGCATGGCCACACCGGACCAGCCCTCGAGGATCGCTTCGGCGAGAAACCTCCCTTGAGCGATCGCCTGATCCCCCGAGCTCGCCTCGATGTGGATGTGCCGCGTCTCGATACGCCCACCACCATCGCAAGGACGGCGCAGGATCCGAAGTTCGAACCCGGAGGTAAGCACGCCTGCAAGCTGTGGCATGGCGTCAATTCGTAAAACGATTTGTTTCACAATGACATAGCCAAACAGGCGTGGTCAGACCTCTTTTTGGATGTTTAGGGCCTGCTTTTTCCAGAAAGGCGCCAAACCGGAATCGATCGTACCTTTGGCGTGGCTTGGGCCGATCTCAGTTCGTAACGATATGAGGATGTGATCGCGTGCCTATCCCCCAGCGCCAGCTCGGCGCATCGATCCGGACCGCGCTGCATATCGCTGATCGCGATGCGATCGCTGCTTTCGTCCTGGACGAGAGCACAGTGTTTGCGCCCAACAATCCGTTCGCGCGAACCAGTATCGGTGCACAGAGGCAGGTTTGGGCCGGCTATCAGCGCGAGTTCTACTTCTCGAACATCGCTTCTCTTGGGCTGGCGTGTTTGATGAATGCCTTATGCGCACGTCCCGATGACGAGACGATTGTTCAGGAGATCCTCCAGGCCGATGGCTGCCGTGCTTACGTGTATCACCCGGGCGACGGCTGCCAGATTGTCGGGGCCGTGCTGCATGCCAAGGGGACCGGAGCCCTGCCAGTGATCAAGCCACTTCCACGAGGCGGCCGGCGGGGCAGGGGGCAGAGATCGGCGCTTCAGCTCGATTTGTTTGCGGTCGGGTAGAGCCCCCGAAACAGGTCCCCCATCGCCCGACACTGAAACAGGGTGCGCCAGCGTCGACGCCGATGCTCGGGGCGATCGTGGTTGATGTGACAGCGTTGGCAGAAGGCAGCGAGGTTGCGGTCGAGATTGTTGGTGGTGTCGTGATCGCGGTGTGCGGCAGCCAGCACAACGCGGGTCGTACGGATGCGACCGAGATCTTCGATCGTCGGCAGGCTGCGCAGCGTACGGCCCTGTCCATCGCGCCAGGCTCCGATGCTGGCATCCCACCAGCGCCCATCACCGAGATGATACACGGTCAGCCCATGGGGCCGACCGCAGCCCTCGCAGGCGCCACCCGCCCGCCCGAAGCGGATCGCCGCTGAGAGTTGCGGCCAGTCGATGGGATAGAAGAAGCGATGCTCGCGCCGGATCGGCATTGTTCAGGAGATCCTCCAGTGACGTCTCATGGGAGGATTTCGATGGTGATCCTGAGGCTTTTGGGGAGGTCGGCCCAGGCTTTCTGAGTGGTGAGCGCGACAGCATTTCGCTGTTGTGCGAGGGCCAGGCAGGCATGATCGCTGAGGGAGAGATCGAACGCCTTGAGAAGCGGTCTCAGCATGCCTGTGGCTTGAGCTTGAGCGTCGTCGAAGGGATCGACCCGTAGGTGAAGCCCCCCGACAGCTTGGGCGATGCGGTTTTGGGAGCCGCCGGCTTCAGCGAGGGCAGCATAAACTTCGGACAGAGCGACGGCGCTGATCCAAGCGCGTGGCAGGACCGTGATCACGCGTTGCGTCCCGGCTTCACCCTTGAGCAGGCAGAGCAGGGCTGAGGCATCGAGGACGAACGCCTCAGTCATGCTCGGTCTCCTGGTGCGGATCGTTTGCGCTATCCTGGCTCAACGCATTTTCACCTGGCGCATCGTCGGGTCGGAAGGTGCCGACAATCGTCTGAGCCAGGCGTACGGCTGAGGTAAGCGATCGGACATGAAGTCCGTCCTCATCCAGTTCGATGATAACGGTATCGCCGACCTCGATCCCGAGCTTGCGCCGAAACGCAGCTGGAATGATCAGCTTACCCCCATCGATAATTTTAACCGCCTGCGACGCCATGACGACCTGTCAGATGGTACCTGAACGTCATTTCGTACCAAACCACGCATGTCGTATCAAGATGGCCGGGTTCAGATAAGGGGACTATGGTCGTGGCCTTGCGCATATGGCTCGACCTTCGGCTCTGGTTGCCATCCAGGTTTGAGATGAAACATCAGTGAGTGACCAAAAGCGCATCACTACCGTATCCGGGGTCACTTAATGATGATTTTCTGTCGATACAGAGCGTAGAATTTATGACGGCTTGTAGTACGGTAGCTCGGCCGTTTGGGGGCCGTCGCTGTATCTGTCACGCAATCGCTCGTTTGCGTGACAGGCACGAACGGGGGAGCACCGCAGATCGGCGGCCCCCGGCCCCTTGATCGTCATACCGCCTCACGACGCGTGGCCCGTCACGCCCGCCCAGGATCATCACCCCATGCTGCTCGGCTACATGCGCGTGTCCAAGGCCGATGGCTCGCAAACCACCGACCTGCAGCGCGACGCCCTCCTCGCCGCCGGCGTCGAACCCGAGCGCTTCTACGAGGATCATGCCTCCGGCAAACGCGACAGCCGCCCTGGGCTCGACGCCTGCCTCAAAGCGCTTCGCGAGGGCGACACCCTCGCGATCTGGAAACTCGACCGCCTCGGCCGCGACCTGCGCCACCTCGTCAACACCGTCCACGA
>NZ_VRVH01000165.1:0-9745 GCF_008040095.1 Methylobacterium sp. WL6
CCGCCCCGGCTCGGCCCGGAGCGCCGGCAGGGCGAGCTTCAGCGCCGCGACGCCGGTCTGCGAGAAGGCCTGGCGCGCCGTCCCGTCGCGGAGCGCCGCGGCGACGGCGGAATCCTCGACGAAGCCGTCCTGCTCGGGCAGGCCCATCCGGACGCGCAGGGCCTCGCGGTCGATCGCGGCCGCCGCGATCCCGAGCCGGTGCAGGGCGTCGGCCAGGATATCGGTCGTCAGGTGGATGCGCTTGCGAGCCATGCCCTACCTTCTCGGCCGCGACGCGCCGGATCAAGCACGCCGGCAGGTTCTCAACGGTTGCGGACGAGCCAGCGGGCGATGCGGGGGCGGAGCGGCAGGAACGCGCGATAGGCGATCTCGGCGAGCGGCAGCACGACCGGGAGCCGCGCGATCCGCGCGAGCCAACGCCAGCGCGGCAGCGCACTCCACAGTCGGGCGAAGCCCGCCGCCCCCGACCGGAGCCGGCCGTCGGCGTCGCGGACATGGAAGCGGGCGCGGGCCGCCGCACGGTCGAGGTCCGGCCCGAGGGGAGCGCCGTCCGGCGCCACGTCGACGAAGGCGATGCGCTCGGCCCCGCGGCAGCGGCGATAATGCCCGATCTCCGCCCGGCAGAGCGGGCAGGCTCCGTCGTAGTAGACGGTCAGCGTCTCGTCGGGCACGGGATGGTCCTCTTGGCGACCCCCGGGAGATAGGGGGGGCAGGGCCCACGCGGCAGCGCGGCCGGACGCCGCTGGGCCGGTCGCACGCCCGGGCCGCAAAGCCCTCGCGCCTCATTAGCGACCGGCGTCGCAGATCCCTCCAAGGGGCCGGGTCGAAGCGGGAGTCCCTTCCCCCAGAGGGAGCCGCGCGGCGCTGGCCACGCCCCATTCGAAGACGTTCGACGCCGTGCGATCCGAACCCCCATCGGCAAGCTCAGCCGCAGCCTCCGCCCTATCGGCGGTCGTAGGGATCGTAGGGCGCGAGCGCATCCCCGAGCGCCTTGGCGGCCGGATCGCGCCGGAGATCGAGCTCCCGGTCGAGGGCGCGCACGAAGCGCTCGCGGCCGGCTTCCAGCTCGCGGCCGAGGCCGCCGAAGGCTTCGGCGACCTCGACATGGGGCGGCCCGTCGGTGACGAGGTAGTCGATCCCGCAATCCGGCTCGGCCGGGCGCCCGGCAGGGCGGAGCCAGTAGCAGATGCGGACGCGGGTGAACGGCTCGCCCGCGCGCCGCTCGACCCGGGCGGGCGCCAGTCGAAAGCTGTCTGGCCGGGCCCGCTCGGCATAGGCGAGGCTCTGGCCGACGGTGACGAAGCCCTGCGTGCGGTGCCCGCGCACCAGCGCCATCGCCCGCGCGTCGGAGAGGTCCGCCGGCTGCGCCTGGGCGCCCGCGAGCGAGGCGAGGCCGAGGGCCGCTGTCAGAAAAGCCCGCCGCGCCGCCCGCAGAGACGGCCTCGCGGGCCGGCCGGCCTCGTCCGGCGTTGCGGCGCGGCTGGGCTTCACCATGTCTTGCTCCGATCCCGCTTCGCGTGCGTGAAGCCCGATGCTGCAGGAGCCTGTACCGTGCCGCGCTACTTCTTCAACACACGGATCGGCGACGACTGGGTGACGGATCCGGACGGCGCCGACCTGCCCGATGCTGACGCCGCCTGGGAGGCCGCCCGCGACACCATCCTGGCGGCGCTGCGCGCCGGCCAAGCGCGTGAGGCGCGGGACCAGGCCCGGCTGATGACGGCCGACCTCGTCGTCACCGATGCCGCGGGCGAGATCGTGCTGGAATTCCCCTTCGCCGAGGCGGTCGAGATCGACCCGGACCCCGGCGCGACGTTGCACTGACCGCGACACGCGGCATCGATCTCAGCGCTCGGCGCTTCGCTTGCGCAGGGGCCGCGTCAGGCGGGTGCCGGCCGCGACGAAGCCGGTGGCGGCGCAGAAGGCTTCGAGGTCCGGCCGGTCCGGCGGCAGCACCATCTCCAGCCCGTCGCATCCGGCGGTGCGCGCGGCCTGCGCCGCCGCCTTGAGCAGCAGGCGCCCGAGCCCGCGCCGGCGGTCGTCGGGCGCGACGAGGAGCGTCGTGATCTGCGCGGTCGGCTCGGCGACGAGGGTGCGGTACCAGTGCAGCACGACGAGGCCGCCCGGCGGCCCCCACTCGACCGCGACGAGGGCCGCGCCGTCGCGGCCGCGCAGGGCCTCGCCGAGGCCGGCCGGCACCACGAGGGCGTCGCCCTCGGTCACCGGCAGCTTGACCTCGGCGCGGCCGATCCGGGTCTCGGTGAAGCGGAACGCGCCCGCCAGCAGCGGGCTCAGGCCGAGCTCGGCCTTGACGAAGCGCAGATCGAGGGCGGGCCGTCCCGGCTCGTCGCCGAGATGAAGGCGGTCGAGGCGCAGGCGCGGCGAGGGCAGCAGCCGCACGTCGATGCGGCCCTCGCTGCGCACCGGCAGGCCGAGGGACCGGCTCACGGTCGCGTCGACGAAGGCGCGATGGGTCGGCCAGTCGATGAAGGGCGGCACCGCGAGCGCCGCGACGAGGATCAGGATGACGGCGCCCGCGAGCGCGGTCAGGAGGTCACGCACCGTGATCGTTCCGCATGCACCCCGCGCCACCCGGCGGGTTCACGGCGGGCATAGCACGGCGCGGGACCGCAGGCGCCAGGGCGCCCGCGGCCTCGGTTCAACGCCCGCGGGCTCGGCTCAGCGCCGGGGAGCGACGATCACGCCCGGGGTGGGTTGGGGCGCCTGCATCTGCTGGCTGCGCTGGATCTCCATGCGCGTGGTGTTGTTCTGCGAGGTGAGGTTCTGCTGCAGCGCCCGGGACTCGCCCTGGCGGGCGAAGGACTCGTTGGCGGCGTCGGGGTTGCCCTGCCGGACCTGCGCGAGGGCGGGCGTGGCGGCGAGGGCGGCGATGATGGCGATCGGCACGATGCGCATCGGGCGCTCCTGTGTGGGGGATGTCTGTCGATGATGTGAGCAAGCGGCCGGCCTGCTTCAAGTTCCCGCCCGGCGGCCGCGCGGGGCGGCGACATTGCGTCCGGGCCTCGGGCTCCGGGCCTCGGCGATCGCGCCTCAGCGTCGAGGCCTCGGCGTCCGGGTCTCGACGCCGTTCGCGTTTTGGTCCAGGGATTGCCCATGCCGAACTCTTCGCATGCGACGCCGCCTTCCGACGCGGAGCGTGGCTCCAGCTCCATCGCCGCCCGCGCCATGGGGGCCTTGCGCCCGAGCGCGTCCTCCTATCTCGACGGCCTGAACGACGAGCAGCGCCGCGCCGTCGAGGCGACGGAGGGCCCCGTCCTCGTGCTGGCCGGCGCCGGCACCGGCAAGACGCGGGTGCTGACGACCCGCATCGCCCACCTGATCACGACCGGCCGGGCGCGGCCGTTCGACATCCTGTCGGTGACCTTCACCAACAAGGCCGCGCGGGAGATGAAGCACCGCATCGGCACGCTGATCGGGCCGGCCGGCGAGGGCATGCCCTGGCTCGGCACCTTCCACGCCATCGGCACCAAGATCCTGCGCCGCCACGCCGAGTTGGTGGGCTTGAAATCCGACTTCACGATCCTCGGCACCGACGACCAGCTGCGCCTGATGAAGCAGGTGCTGAAGGACCAGAACATCGACGAGAAGCGCTGGCCGGCACGCGCGCTCGGCCACGTCATCGACGGCTGGAAGAACCGCGGCCTCGGCCCGGACCAGATCCCGGCCGGCGAGGCGCAGGCCTTCGCCTTCGGCAAGGGCGGCGACCTCTACACCGCCTACCAGGCCCGGCTCGTCACGCTCAACGCGGTCGATTTCGGCGACCTGCTGCTGCTCTGCCTCAAGCTGTGGCGCGAGAATCCGGACGTGCTGGCCAACTACCAGGACCGGTTCCGCTACATCCTCGTCGACGAGTACCAGGACACCAACGTCGCCCAGTACCTCTGGCTCAGGCTGCTCGGGCAGGTGCGCAAGAACATCGCCTGCGTCGGCGACGACGACCAGTCGATCTACGGCTGGCGCGGGGCCGAGGTCGACAACATCCTGCGCTTCGAGCACGATTTTCCCGGTGCCGTGGTGGTCCGCCTGGAGCGCAACTACCGCTCGACGGGCCACATCCTGGCCGCCGCCTCGGGCCTGATCGCCAAGAACCAGGGCCGGCTCGGCAAGACCCTGCGCACGGAGGACGAGCTCGGCGAGCCCGTCACCGTGTCGGGCGCGTGGGATTCGGAAGAAGAGGCGCGGCTCCTGGCGGAGTCGATCGAGGCGCTCCAGGCCAAGCAGCACCCGCTCTCCGAGATCGCGGTGCTGGTGCGGATCTCGGCGCAGATGCGCGAGATCGAGGACCGCTTCGTCCAGCTCGGCCTGCCCTACCGGGTGATCGGCGGCCCGCGCTTCTACGAGCGCGCCGAGATCCGCGACGCGCTGGCCTACCTGCGCGCGACCAACAACCCGTCCGACGACCTCGCCTTCGAGCGGATCGTCAACACCCCCAAGCGCGGCCTGGGCGACGCGACGCTGCAGCAGCTCCACCTCTACGCCCGCGCTGAGCAGGTCCCGCTGCTCCACGCCGCGCGAAAGCTCTGCGAGACCGACGAGCTCAAGCCCCGCGTGCGCTCGACGCTGCGCGCGCTCACCGAGAGCTTCTCGCGGTGGGCGCGGCTCGTCGAGAGTAACCCGCATTCCGAGGTGGCGCAGACCATCCTCGAGGAATCCGGCTACACCGAGATGTGGCAGAAGGAGAAGTCGGCCGACGCGGCCGGGCGGCTGGAGAACCTCAAGGAGTTCGTCCGCTCGATGGAGGAGTTCCCCGACATGGGCGCCTTCCTCGAGCACGTCTCGCTGGTGATGGAGGCCTCGGAGGCCGAGGGCGCCGAGCGCGTCTCGCTGATGACCCTGCACGCGGCCAAGGGGCTGGAATTCGACACGGTGTTCCTGCCCGGCTGGGAGGATGGCCTCTTCCCGAACCAGCGCGCCCTCGACGAGAGCGGCCGCGCGGGCCTCGAGGAGGAGCGTCGCCTCGCCCATGTCGGGCTGACGCGGGCCCGCAAGCGCGCGAAGCTGTCCTTTGCCGTCAACCGCCGCATCCACGGCCTGTGGTCCTCGACCATCCCGTCGCGCTTCATCGACGAGCTGCCGGAATCGGCGGTCGACGTGATCGAGGCGCCGGCTCACTTCTCCGCCGGCGCCTCGCGCTTCGACCGCAATCCGCAGCCCTTCGGCTCGAGCTACGGCACGCCGGGCTGGCAGCGGGCGCAGGCCAATACCGGGCAGCAGAACAACTTCGGCAAGGGCGCGGCGCACACCACCGCCCGCGGCTTCGGCGCCTCGCCCGGCGGCGGGCGCGGCGGCCCGCGCCAGATCGAGGGCGAGCTGATCGCCAAATCCACCGGCACGCCCTCGGCCTTCGAGGCCGGGATGCGGGTTCTGCACACCAAGTTCGGCCCCGGCGACGTGGCCGCCGTCGACGGCAACAAGCTCACCGTTGACTTCGACAAGGCCGGTCGCAAGATGGTGCTCGACAGCTTCCTGCAGCCGGCCTGAGGCCGCTCGCGGACGAGCGTGACGTCGGGCGTAGGACACGACCTTGGGCGGACCGGACACGGCCCCATCCCCCGACCGTCCCGGCGCACCATCCGCCGTCGTCCGAGCCATTTCAGCAACACCTGCCGGGCCCCGTCATGCGGCCGTCGCATCGCCCGACTCTATGGTGCGCGCGTTGCATGCTCCGGCAACGACCAGGCGGGCCGCGAAGCGGCTCGTCTTGTCCACAAGCTTCGTGTCGAGGGCCGGAACCGGCTCGAGGCAGCGTCATTGCTTCCGAGAGGAGAGATAAGCCCACGATACGAAGGTTAGAGCGAAGAGCGGTTTCTGGTTAGCAAGTTCTTTTGGTTGGCAAATCCCACGCGGAGTGTTGATCGATGAAAAGACGGCGCGCACGACTCGAGCTGGTGGAAGACCGCACGGTCCGGCTGCACAGGACCCGCTTCGACGAGGAACGAAACCTAGGCCCGATCCAGCCGCTGACCGACCGGCAGGCGGAATACCTCGACGCGCTCGCCCTGAACCCGCAGGTCATCGTGCTCGGCCCGGCCGGCACCGGCAAGACCTACATCGCCGGCACACGCGCCGCCGACCTGCTGCGCCAGCGCCGGATCGCCAAGGTGATCATCACCCGCCCGAACGTTCCCGGCGGCCGTTCGCTTGGCTTCTTTCCCGGCACGCTGGAGGAGAAGATCGCGCCCTGGGTCGCTCCCCTCACCGAGGCGATGAAGGAACGGATGGGCGCCGCCGCCTTCGAGATCGCCCTGAAGGCCGGCGACATCGAGATCGTGCCGTTCGAGGTGATGCGCGGGCGCACCTTCAAGGACTGCCTGGTGATCCTCGACGAGGCGCAGAACACGACCACCGCCGAGATCAAGATGTTCCTCACCCGCATCGGCGACGCCTGCCAGGTGATCATCAACGGCGACGTCTCGCAGACCGACCTGCGCGAGACCTCGGGCCTGCGCACCGTCATCCACCTGATCAAGAGCCGGATGATGCCGATCCCCGTGGTCGAGTTCACCCGCGACGACATCGTCCGCTCCGGAATTTGCGCGGAGTGGGTGAAGGCTTTCGAGGAAACGAATCTGTAAGTTGCGAGTTACCAGCGGCGGGTCGAAGCGGAGACCCGCCGCGCTTCACCGGCGCGACGTCCTTCTCTCATCTCCCGGACCCGGGAGATGACATGGGTGCCGCGGCCCGACGACAAGAAACAGGATTATCTCCGTGAGGAAACTGACCTTCGCCGTTGCCGTTCTGGCCTCGCTCGGCGCCGCCGCCATCACCGCCCCCGCCTCCGCCGCCCCGGGCGCCCCGATGGGTGTGACCGCCCCCGACGCGATCGAGCATGTCCAGATGCACCGCATGGAGCGTCGCATGATGCATCGCCGGATGGAGCGTCGCATGATGCGCCGGCACATGGAGCACCGCATGATGCGCCGCCACATGATGCGCCGCATGTGATCTGACCGACCCTGATCGGTCGGCGACGGGGTCCTTCGGGGCCCCGTTTTCTTTTGTGGCCGCCCGCGCCGCTGCGCGCCGGCGGATTGCCCCGGACTCCGCGGATTCCTATGTCGAGGCGCAGGCCGGGTTGCGGCTGCGAGCTTTCGGAGACCACATGCCCCCCTCCAACCGCCTGTTCGACGACTTCGCCCGCCTGATGACGGATGCCGCGGGCGCCGCGCAGGGGGTGCGCCGCGAGGCCGAGACCGTGATCCGCGCCCAGGCCGAGCGGCTGATCCGCGACATGGACATCGCCTCCCGCGAGGAGCTCGACGTGCTGCGCGACATGGTCGCCACCCTGCGCGCGCAGAACGAGGCGCTGACCGCGCGGGTCGCGGCGCTCGAGGCCGATGCGGCGCCGGCCGCGGCCGCTGCGTCCACCGCCGGAGCGAGCGAGGCGATCTGATCCGACGCGCGGGCGACCGGCGCGAATCGGTCTCGGCGGGGCGGCGGGCTTGTACACAGGAAGCGCGCGCGAACGATCCATTTCCTGTTCACCGGCCGGGCGAAGCGCTTTGTGTCGCGAGTCCGCGCCGGTTTATAGTCGGTGACGTACTGATTCGCCTTAGCCCGCCGAAGACCGGGAGCCGCCAAGTCGTCATCGCGCGATATTCCGTCCCATCGGGACAAGTGATTTCGTGTCGTGACATGGTTCCGAACTTTGGTTATTTATCGTTCACCATGCCGCGGCGCCGGAATACGCGGCGTCATCTCGGATCGTCATGCCACAGCTTCACGTCGACATCGAAGGCTACGATCGGATCGAGCACCCGCTCGATGTCGTGGAGCGTCTTGCCGCGCTCCGCGACTGGATCTTCGATCGCGCCGAGACGGACGAGATGTCCGTCGTGGTGGCCGGGCGCTGGACCGAATACCAGGTCGCGTTCACCTGGATCGAGGACGTCGAGGCCCTGCACGTCGCCTGCGCCTTCGACCTCAAGGTGCCGGATCGCCGCCGCACCGAGGTGCAGCGCCTGATCGCGCTGATCAACGAGCAGCTCTGGATCGGGCATTTCGACCTGTGGTCGAGCGACGACGTGGTGATGTTCCGCCATTCGCTCCTGCTCGCCGGCGGCTCGGTGCCGACGCATCCGCAATGCGCGATGCTGCTGAAGTCGGCGGTGGAGGCGTGCGAGCGCTACTACCAGGCCTTCCAGTTCGTGCTCTGGGCCGGCAAGTCCGCCCGCGAGGCGCTGGACGCGGTCCTGTTCGAGACCGAGGGCGAGGCCTGAGGCCCGCCATGGCCGCTCCTCCCGCGGCGGGCGCCCTGCCCGCCTCCCTCACCCTCGTCGGGGCGGGCAAGATGGGCGGGGCGATGCTCGAAGGCTGGCTCGCGGCCGGCCTCGACCCGAAGCGCACGACGATCGTCGAGGCCGATCCGTCCGATGCGCTGCGCGCGCTCTGCACCGCCCGCGGCCTCGCCCTCAACCCGGCCACGGTCGCGCCCGCCGCCGTCCTCGTCCTCGCGATCAAGCCGCAAGGGTTCGCTGACGCCGCGCCCGGCCTCGACCGGATGATCGGCCCGGGCACCGTCGTCCTGTCGATCCTGGCCGGCAAGACCGTGGCCGACATCGAAGGCCGCCTGCCGAGCGCCCGGGCGATCGTGCGCGCAATGCCGAACCTGCCCGCCAGCATCGGCCGCGGGGCCACCGGCGCCGTCGCGAACGCGGCGGTGACCGCGGGCCAGCGTGCCGCCGTCGCGGCTCTGCTCGGCGCCAACGGGCTCGTGGAATGGGTCGGCTCGGAAGCCGAGATCGATGCGGTCACCGCCCTGTCGGGCTCGGGTCCGGCCTACGTCTTCCTGATGGTCGAGGCGATGACCGAGGCCGGGATCGCCGCCGGGCTCGATCCGCAGGTCGCTGCGCGGCTTGCCCGGGCCACGATCTCCGGCGCCGGCGCCCTCCTCGACGCGAGCGACCTACCCGCATCGGAATTGCGTCGCAACGTCACCTCGCCGGGCGGCACCACCGCCGCCGCCCTCGACGTGTTGATGCGCGACGACGCGCTTGGCCCCCTGATGCGGGAGGCCGTCGCGGCGGCCAAACGGCGGGCGGGCGAGCTGGCCGGCTGAGGCTCGAAGCCATAGGGCATGCGGGGCTCCTCCATCCCACTCCCTCATCCTGAGGCGCCCGCGCCAGTGGGCCTCGAAGGAGCCCTCCGGGAATCGCTCGCAAGCTGGAAGCCTCCTTCGAGGCCTCCGCTTCGCTGCGGCACCTCAGGATGAGGATGGTGGACGGGATCGGCTGAAGGCTCGATCCTTCGGCCTCACCGGTCCAAGCTTGCAGGAACCAGCGCCACCCGATCGAGCCCCTTGGCCAGCACCGATCCGCCGGGCGGGGCGTCGCGGAGTTCGCGCCAGTTCACCCCGGCGCCGTCCGGCAGGACGACTTCGCCGTCGAGGCGCATCGGGGCGCCCGCCTCGATCGCGGCGAGGCCGTCGAGGAGGCTGTGCGTCACGGTGGCCGGCCAGAGCAGGTCGAGGTCCGAGGTCGTGGAGAGGTAGGCGAGGCCGGTCAGGCTTTGCCACAGCAGGCCGCCGAACACCTGCGGGACGACGCCGTATTCGGCGGCCAGCGCCAGCACCGCGTCGATGGCGAGGTGCCAGGCCGGCGGCGCGGATGGGCGCGCGGCGGCGAGGGTCATGGGAGGGGACGGCGTGGCGTCGGCCCACGGCACCGCGAGGCCGATGCGGCGCTTGCCGGCGGCCGGCGGCAGGGGCAGCCCGGCGGGCAGATGG
>NZ_VRVH01000166.1:0-9711 GCF_008040095.1 Methylobacterium sp. WL6
CAAGCTCGGCGCGGGCGGCGGGCGTCCACATCGGGGTTCCTGGGTGAGCGTCAGACACTCTCCCAACGCCTGCGATGCTCGCCGCTCACCCAATAGCTAAGCTGTTCTGCCCATTATGAAACGGGGTCTCAGGCGCTAGATTTTGACTACTAGCTCTTTAGCCCCTTGTTGCAAACCGAGTAGTACCCGCCGCCCTTCTCGATCCACTTCATGCCGCCGTTGCCGGCGCCACCAGCAGCAGCCTTGTTGGCGTTGTACTGATCCAAGCAGGTGTGCATCCGACCCTTACCGACCGACTCGCTCGCGTACTTCGGATTGACCGCTTTCGGGAACACGGCGGACCCCGTCACCGAAGACCGCGGTGTCGGTGCTAATCTCGTTGCTGTCGTGGTGGGCGGCGGAGCCGGGGCTGCGGGCGAAGCTGCGTTCGGTGAGAACGGGTTCGCGGTGGGGGTTGTGGGCGTGTCAGCCGGCGCCCCGCACTCAGCCTTCCGGAAGTCGTTCCACTTCTGCCCGTTCAGCGTGCCAGCCTGCTTAGCGGCTTGGTACTTCACGGAACAGTCCTTGGCGGATAGCGCCAAAGCTGGCGAGGCCAGCATGGCCACACCAAAGGCAAGGGATGAGATTGATTGTGCGAAACGAGACATGAGGAAGTCTCCAGGCCGAGTCATGTACGGCTGATGTTGCTCCAAGATGGCCCGGCCCGGCTGATACGGCAACGGCGGCTCGCTACATCCTGCCAGACACGGCCAATCCAGCTTCAGTGCGTATGGTGTAAGTCCCCTCGAATGGTGGGCTTTCGCTGAGCCTGTTGTGGCCGCATGTAGCCCTCTGTGGCCCGCTCGGTGAGGGCCATTCGAGCTTTGCGGCAAGGCCACGGTCGTGAACGGTAAGGTACGGCAGCGACACGGTAACGAGCACGGTAGGAGCAGGGGTATCACACCACACGCACTGAAAGCTGCTGGTGGGTGCCATGTTGTCGAGAAGGGCACGCCTCGCTACATCGCCCCATGGACAAGCTCGACGCCCTCCTAGACCGTCTCAAGGCCCATCAGCGGGCGATGATCCTAGCCGCCGCGAACACGACACGTTGCCGGCCGCGAGCGTCCTGAGGCAGATCGCAGAGCTTGAGAACGCCATCGCGGCGGTAGAGGCGGTTGCGGACGAGGAACGGGGTCGGCGGCGACGGTAAAGCCCGCGACGTATTGCTCATCCTTCAACAACTTGTCTGGTTCATGGTAGACGCTGCTGCATCCGCAGCCGGCAGGTCCTCGCGATCCGCTGCGGCGGTCCTGCTTGCCCCCGAGCAGGGCCGCCACCTGCCTTTTCGCCGATACGCCCCACGTGCTCTGCAGCTCAGAAACACGCTGGAGATGATGTGCACAGGTGCGGTGTCTTCACAGTACGGTGTGCTCGCTGACCGCTACGTCGTCGAGTGGTTCGAGGAAAGCTGCGCCGATGCCGCGCTCGATTTGGCGCGCGACTGTTGCACGTCTTTGCCCAATTGTGATCGGTTGTCCTACCGCGAGCGGAACATCGAGGCGCAGCGCCACGCCTGATGCTGATAAGTTCACGATCTGCGCAGGTATAAGGCTGCCATCCTCAAGGGTGACTTGTAGGTCTGTTCGTGTAGGAACAATTCGACGGTGAGTGCGAACGACCTCGGGAGGGCGGCTTTGCTGGCGAGCTAAGTCGATGAGACGCCGCGCTATCTCGCCGGGGGCGGGGTTGGTGCCCTTTACGCGAATGACGAAGTCGCAGGCTCCTACTCCCACAACTTCAACGTTGATCGCCCCTACGTCGCGGATGTTGCACACGAGGCGTTCATCGAGCCGTGGCATTGTCGCGGATCGTAACCTCAGGCCACTAACCGAAATGTCGGCAGTGACAGCGTGAAAATCTGATCCGTCGTAGCGCATGCAGAGGGCGGGGACGATGACGGCGTGCTGTGTATAGGTTCGCTTTACGGTCATGTCCTGGTAGGCGGTTCTGAGGCGGTTCTCACTATAGAGGAGTCCATATTCGAAATGACGAGCTAAATTTTTTTGATATCGACGTAAGGTTCTCTATGACCCAAACCATATAGTCGTATTTATTGCTATCGATTATTTATTCGTTACGTAAGATGGTAAAAATCCTGACTTTTGAGTTCTAGCTGGAGTTATACAATTCATGTAGAACGTGCATTGATTGTTCGACGCTCTATCACGCCTTCGAACACCATCTTTGTCAGTTTCCCTGTTGAAATCTTAGGAAACGATCGTGGAGAGAGTCGTCAATCATTTAACCGTGTTTTTGGTTTCGTAGGCTGCCACGACCGCGGCCGAGATGCGGAGCAGCTTCCCGCCGTACTGAAACCCGGCCAGGTCGCCCCGTTCAATCATGTTGCGGATGTGGTTGCCGGAGCACCGCCACCGATCGGCCAGCGTCTCAGGCGTGTAGACGTTGTGATAGCCCGGCCATTCCTTCGACATTAGGGGCGGAGCCCTCCGCTTCCCTGCATCTTTCGGTCCCGGCCTTTGATGAGCCTGCGGCACAGGCTTCTGCTCGACGGGGGCAGCCTCGAACGCCGTGTCGAGCGCCATCCGATCCCAGACAACAGCTTCACCGAGCCGGCGAGGGCGGGGCAGCTTCCCGTCTTCCACGAGGGCGCTGAAGGCGACCGGATCGAGACTGAGGTATCGAGCCGCCGCAGCGAGATCGAACGCTCTGGGCGGGTAGGCGTAGGGATCGATCATGATGCTTGCCGCCTCGCACGGATCATCCAAGCGTCGCGGTCTGCGCGCGCCACGGTCAACTCCCGCTGCACCTCCTCAAGCTTGGCATGCATCTCGCCGGTATCGACGGCGGTCTTGATGAGGAGTTCCTGCGCCTCGGCGAGGGCCGCGCGCAGTTCCACGTTCTCTGTCGCGAGCGCCACGACCAGAGCCGTCGTCTCGTCGCCCATCTTTTGGCAATCTGATCCGGTCAACAGCTTGTCAGCTGGATGAGTGATTACGGTTTGCAGCCTCTACCGACTGCCTACTATGCCTTGATGATGTTCTACGAGGAGGCTGGGACCGAAGCCGATCGGGCGTCATTCAAGGATCCCTTCGTCCGGGTCCTTACCGCGGCCGGCTAGCCGATCAGCTGCTGACTCGGAGAAACGGGGGAGTATGGGGGGTAAAGTGTAAGCCGCTGATTGGGACGCGCGTTACCTCGCATGTCCGGGTGAACCGGGTCCGACCGTTATCTTCGTCCGTTCGATCATCGATACGAGGACGGTGCGGAAAGCCTTTTGAATATCGGAGCCGCTGTCGGCCCGCTCTTCACCCGCGAGGTCCGACAGCAGATCATCCATAGCCGCTGCCCTGGCCTGCGGCTCGGACTGGTTCATGGCGAACCGTAGAATAGCGTTCTGAGCCGTACCCAGATCCTCGCGCTGCGCCTTCTCGATCAGAGTCCGAAGGACGCGCGTGCATTCGTCTCTGAGCATGATTGGTGGTCCTAGGTTCTGAGAAGCGCCCGCTGCCGAGAGGGTCCGCCGGGAGCGATCGAAGCAGGCCATAAGCCGGCGTCGGCGGTTCCTGTTCCCCCCAGCACCGACCTTCACGCGATCACCCGGCCCAAGGCTTCACGGGCACGGCACAGGGAACTGGCCCGCGCCGACCTGTCATCGCGTGCTCTCTGTGCCGAGCTGCCTGCCGGCGTTCGCGACCGCCGCGGCGCGCGAGCGTCGAGAGGCCTGCCGTGTAGCAGATGGTCCGTCGCTGACCAGCGACTAACAGGAGGCACGATGTCTGCCGCTGAAGGCTGACAGGCATTTTACCTCTCTTATAGGGTGGCAGGCGTATCGTTCGTTCGAACCCTGGAGTTCCTGGATCGCGATCGCCTGCCTGTGGTCTCGCCGGGCAAAAATTGACACGGCACGCTGGTCCACATGCAGCCTTTCCCCCGGTTCCCGATCGACGCCGCGGATCAAACTGAGACTGCCGCTGCGACGCAGGCCATCATCCTTAATCAGCTCGCCGAGGGCGTGATCGTCACCGATGCGGTGGGCAGGATCACGATGGTGAACGGGGCTGCGGCTGCCATCCACGGTGTCGCTCGCCTCGATGTCGAGCCCGATACCTACAGCGACACCTACCGCCTCTTCACCGAGGATGGGCGACCTTACCCTCCGCTTGAGTTGCCGCTGGCGCGCGCGGTGCGTGGGGAGACGGTTCGGGAGGCGCGGTGGCGGATCGTCCGGCCGGACGGTGTCGAAGTGCTGGCCATCGGCAACGCTCAACCGCTTCGTGGGGCGGATGGCCAGCAGATCGGGGCGGTACTGACGCTTAGGGACGAAACCGCACGTGAGACTGCGGAGCGCGCTCTGTTCGAGTTGAACGCGACGCTCGCGCAGCGTGTGCAAGAGCAGACGCGCGTCGCCGAGGAAGCGCGTACCGAGGCCGAGCGGGCGAGCGAGGCCAAGAGCGACTTCCTCGCGGCGATGAGCCACGAGATCCGCACGCCGCTGAACGGCATCCTCGGCTATGCCGACATCCTCCTCGATGAGACCCACATGCCGCCAGAGGACCGGCGCCGGCTGCAGCTGATCCAGGGTTGCGGCACTGCCCTCCTTACCGTCGTTGACGACATCCTCGACTTCTCGAAGATCGAGGCCGGACAGCTGACCCTCGACCCGGTCTCGTTCCCGCTGGTCTCGGTGATCGACAACACCGTCTCGATCGTCCGCGGCGGCGCGCTGAAGAGCAACCTGCGGATCGAGACCCGGATCGACCCGGACCTGCCCACCTTCGTCCATGGCGACGCGAACCGCCTGCGCCAGGTGCTGCTGAACCTGCTGAACAACGCGGTGAAGTTCACCCCCGTCGGCTCGGTGACCCTCGTGGTCCGGCGCGAGCGCTCGGGGGCGCGCGGCCACGACCTGCGCTTCGAGGTCACCGACACCGGCATCGGGATCAATTCGGCGCAGCAGGACCGGCTGTTCAAGCGCTTCAGCCAGGTCGACGGCTCGATCAGCCGGCGCTTCGGCGGCACCGGCCTCGGCCTGGTGATCTGCCGCCACCTGCTCTCGTTGATGGGCGGCGAGATCGGCGTCGTCAGCCGCGAGGGCGTCGGCTCGACCTTCTGGTTCACCCTGACCCTGCCGCCGGGCGAGGAGACCGGGGTCGCGGCGGCAACGTCCGCGGCTCCGGCCACGGACCCCGCCGGACGCGCCGTGCGGCTGCTTCTCGCCGAGGACGTGCCGCTCAACCAGGAGCTCGCCTGCGCGGTGCTCGAGGCGCAGGGCTACGTGGTGGACGTGGTCGAGGACGGCGCCGAGGCGATCGTCGCGGTCGAGGCGGCGCTGAAGCAGGGCAGGGGCTACGACCTCGTGCTGATGGACGTGCAGATGCCGGTAATGGACGGCCTGACCGCGACTCGCCACATCCGCGCGCTGGCGTCGCCGGCCCGCGAGATCCCGATCGTGGCGATGACCGCCAACGTGCTTCCGAAGCAGATCGAGGACCTGCGCGCGGCCGGGATGGACGACCATGTCGGCAAGCCGTTCCGGCGCGCCGACCTCTACGCCACCATCGCGCGCTGGACCGGGCCGCAGCGCGAGGCCCGCCCGGCCGCCCCGATCCCGGCGCCGGACGGCGCGAACGCGGTGCTCGACCCGGCGGTGTTCGACGCGCTGCGGACCGGCTTCGGGCCGGAGCGCGTGGCGACGCTGCTCGACCTGATGGGCAGCGAGCTGCGCGACCGCTTCCGCACCGACGAGGACGACCGGGTCCAGGTCGCCCACGACGCGCACGCGCTGGTCTCGGCCGCCGGCATGCTCGGCTTCACCCGGCTGTCGCGCCTGTGCCGCGAGATCGAGGCCGCCGCCCACGGCGACGCCGACCTGCGCCCGCTCATCCACCGGCTCGAGATCCAGCGGGCCGAGGTGCTGGGCACGATCCACAAGCTCAAGGCGGCCTGACGCCCGTTTCCCTCTCCCTCACGGGTGGGGGAGGGACCGGCGACGGGGGCCCCTACGCCTCCGGCGCGGCCGCGTCGTCCTCGGGCTCCGGGTCGGCCGTCCAGGCGGTGGCGAAGGCGGCGAGGTGCTGCGCCTCCGCGAACGCCATCACGGTGACCTCGCGCTCGGCCGGCATGGCGCCGGGATAGTTCGCGAGCAGGATGGTCTTGCGCACGAGGCGGGCGCCGGGCGCGTTCTCGGCGATCCAGGCCTCGGCCTCGGGCACCAGCGCCTCGGCGGTGGCGAGCGCCCGCGAATCCGGGCGCAGCACGATCACGCGGGTGCCGAGGCCGGGGTCGGCGGCCTGGACCGCCTGGACGATGTCGATCACGCGGTCGCCTCGGGCAATTCGTTGATCTGCACCGCGGCCTGGGCGTCGGTGAACTTGGGGATGTCGCCGAAGATCTCGGGGCCGTGCTCGGCCGCGGCCTTCGTGAAGGCGTCGGCCGATTCGAAGGTCAGCAGCGCCATCACCTGGAACGGGGCCGGCTTGCCGTCCGGCGTGCCGACGCCGCGCACGATCTTGGCCTCGTGCAGGCCCAGGGGCGACCAGCGCTCGCGCACCAGCGGCATGTGGTGGCCGAGGTAGTAGTCCATGTCGAACCGGGGACCGGCCGGATACATCACGCTGACGAGGATCATGGCTGTCGAACACTCCCTGGCGGCGCGTCTGCCGCGCGCCGCCGGCACGGAACCACCGAATGCCTGTCAGCGCAACGGAGGCGCTCGCGACGCCTCTTTTCTATTCCCTCCGCAAGGGCTGAGGGTTTCACACGTTTCCTGAGCGGCCCGGATCGCCCGCCCCGTCTTTCCGGGGCGTCGAAGGCGAACCCGGAATCCAGAGCCGCCGACGGCGCTTGAGCCTGTCATCTCGGCGGCTCCGGATCCCGGGCTCTGCTGCGCAGCCCCGGGATGACGGGTTGAGGCGGGTCTCCGCCAGACCACACCCGGGGGTGGGGATACGGTATCCGCGAGGAGCGGGCCGCCTTGCACGCCGACCGGCGATGATCGCGATCAGTGCAGCTTCACCCGCGCCTCGGTGCGGCGGGTGAGCGCGCGGGCGGCGGCGTCGAGGGCGGTCTTCACTGTGCCGTGGAGGGCCTGCTCGTGCATCTTGTACAGCGAGCGGTACATCATCCGCGCGAACAGCCCGGCGATGAACATGTTCTTGCCGCGGATGAACCCCATCAGGCTGCCGACCGTCGAGTATTCGCCGAGCGAGACGAGCGAGCCGAAGTCGCGGTACTTGAACGGCTTCAGCGGCCGCCCGGCGATGCGGGCGGGGATCTGCTTGATCAGGTAGGTCGCCTGCTGGTGCGCCGCCTGGGCGCGGGGCGGCACCGGCCGGTCGGAGCCGGCCTCGACGAGGTAGGCGCAGTCGCCCACCGCGAAGATGTCGGGATCGTGGGTGGTCTGCAGCGTCGGCGTCACCACGAGCTGGTTGGTGCGGGTGGTCTCCAGGCCGCCGAGGCCCTGCAGGAACGGCGGCGCCTTCACGCCGGCCGCCCAGACCACGAGCTCGGACGGGATGAACGCGCCGTCGGCCAGCGCCACGCCGTCGGCGCGCACCTCCGTGACCCGCGCCTGGACGCGGACCTCGACGCCGATCTTGGCGAGCAGCGCCATCACCTCGGACGAGAGTCGCGGCGGCACCGCCGGCAGGATGCGGTCGGCCGCCTCGACCAGGGTGATCTTCAGGTCCTTGGCCGGATCGATCCGGTCCATGCCGGTGGAGACCACGTCGCGGACGGTCCGGTGCAGCTCGGCCGCAAGCTCGGTGCCGGTCGCGCCGGCGCCGATCACCGTGACGTGGAGCTGCCCCGGCCGCACCGGGCCGACCTGGGTGTGGGCGCGCAGCATCGCGTTCACCAGCCGCTGGTGGAAGCGCACAGCCTGGTCCTGGGTGTCGAGCGCGATGGCGTGCTCCTTCACCCCGGGCGTGCCGAAATCGTTGGTGGTGGAGCCCACCGCCATCACCAGGGTGTCGTAGCCGACCGAGCGCACCGGCGTGATCTCGCGGCCTTCCGCATCGTGGCTGGCGGCGAGCTGGATCGTGCGCGCCGTCCGGTCGAGCCCGGTCATCTCGCCGATGCGGTAGCGGAAATGGTGCTGGTGGGCGTGGTGCAGGTAGTCGACCGCGTGGTGGCCGACGTCGAGGCTGCCGGCGGCGACCTCGTGCAGCAGCGGCTTCCAGATGTGGGTGCGCGCCCGGTCGACCAGGGTGACGTGGACGTCCTTGCCGCGCCCGAGCTTGTCCCCGAGCTTGGTCGCCAGCTGAAGGCCCGCCGCGCCGCCGCCGACCACGACGATGCGGTGCAGGCCCTGTTCGTTCTCGCCCGGTACCATGCCTGTCTCGTTGCTCCTCGGTGCGGCCGTCGCCGCCTCATCGCCGGTGGTGCCCCCGTGCACAGGCACCACCCGTGCCGCCGTTCCGGGCGGGGCCATCTCGGAACGGTTCTAGACCATACCGGGATGGCCGTAATCCGGCGGGCGCCGTCAAAATTTTTTGGCCATGCCTCAAGCCTATCGCTCAAGCATCGGCCGCGAGCGGCGGCCTCACGCGGCCGGCGCGCCGGGCTGGCGCTTGGGATGGGCCTCGGCGAAGGCCGGCAGCGCCAGGCACGCCTCGGCGATGCGCGCCACGGTGGGGTAGGGCGCGGTCTCCACCCCGAAGATGCCCGTGCCGACCCACAGGCTGACGAGGCAGAGGTCGGCGTGGCTCACCGCGTCGCCCTGGCTGAACCGGCCGGTGCCGGGCTCCGTGGAGAGCCGGGTCTCCAGCGTCTTCAGGCCGCTCTCGAAGGCGTGGCGGACGAAGCCCATCATGCGCTCCCTGGGGAGATCGTAGGCCTCCATCAGGTAGGTGCGCACCCGCGGCACGTAGAGCGGGTGGGTGTCGCAGGCCACGAGCTGCGCCAGCGAGCGGGCGCGCGCCCGCTCCCGCGGATCGGCCGGCAGCAGCTTCACGCCGCCCTTGGTCTCCTCCAGGTAGTCGAGGATCGCGAGCGACTGGGTCAGCGGCGGCCCGTCGCCGTCGAACAGGGCGGGCACCGCGCCCTGCGGGTTGATCGCGCGGAATTCCGGCGCGTGCTGGTCGCCGGCATCGAGGTCGATGAAGGTCTCCTCGTAGGCGATCCCCTTCAGCTTCAGCGCGATCCGCACCCGGAAGGCGGCGGCCGAGCGCCAGTTGCCGTACATCCTGATCATGCCACATGGCCCTTCATCGGTTTCGGCGGGGACCACACCGCACAACCGGGCGGGCCGCAAGGGCGAAGCGTCGGCGAAGCGCGGTCTGGCCGTGATCGTGCATTGCCCCGCGGACGCGATCCCGCGATAGGGACGAGACCGCGAAGACGCGCGCGACACGGCGCGCGACAAGGGATGACGGCCGATGCAGATCGAGACGCCCTATCTGATGTTCCTCGGCGACGTGCCGGACCGGCTCGCCGCCAAGACCGCCTACGGCATCGTCGACTGGCGCCCGGACTGGTGCATCGGCCAGATCCGCCTGCCGGGCTGCGCGGCCGACCTCGGCATCCCCGACCTGACCCTCGACGAGGCGCTGGCCAAGGGCTGCCGCACGATGGTGATCGGCGTCGCCAATGCCGGCGGCGTTCTGCCGGAGCACTGGGTCGCCGAGATCGTCGCCGCGCTGGAGGCCGGGTTCGACATCGCGAGCGGCCTGCACGCGCGCCTCGGCGCGGTGCCGGCCATCGCCGAGG
>NZ_VRVH01000167.1:0-9706 GCF_008040095.1 Methylobacterium sp. WL6
CCCGACGAGGGGCCCGACGGCACCGAGGGGGTGCCGATCGCGGCACCCGGGAGCGACGGCTGCCCGGGGGCCTGGGGAAGGGTCTCCAGGCCTTGGGGACGCTGCGGCGACGCCGGCACGGCGGGGGCGAGCGGGGCGGAGGCCGCGTTGCCCTGGCCGTAGATCTCGCGGGCGAGGCGCCCGACGAGATCGGCATGGGCGAGGGAGCCGGCGGCATCGCCCGTCGCGCCCGTGGGGATGCCGATGGCGGAGATGCCCAAGACGCCGGCCTCAGGCGTAGTCATGGTAGTTGCCGAGCAGCACGTTATCGAGGCGGGCGATCGCGTCCTCGACCAGCACCGCGGCCGAGAAGTAGCGGGTGACGAGGTGCGAGGCGATCGAGTGGTCGTTGGTGCCCATGTAGCGCACCGACAGGCCCGGCTCGATCTCGCCGGTGACGCCCGACTTCTGCAGGCCGACGACGCCCTGCTCGCCCTCGCCGACGCGCAAGAGCAGGATCGAGGTGGTCTGGGCGCCGGTCGCCGGGTCGGTGTCGATCGGCAGCTTGTCGCTCGGCACCAGCGGCACGCCGCGCCAGGTCAGGAAGGGCGCGCCGAACAGGTGCACCACGACCGGCGGCACGCCGCGGCGGGTGGCCTCGCGGCCGAAGGCGGCGATGGCGCGGGGATGCGCCACGAAGAAGGAGGGCTTCTTCCAGACCAGGGTCAGAAGCTCGTCGAGATCGTCGGGCGTCGGCGGGCCGGAGCGCGTCGGGATGCGCTGGCGGCCGCCGACCTCGTTGAGCAGGCCGAACTCGGAGTTGTTGAGCAGCTCCCACTCCTCGCGCTCCTTCACGGCATCCACCGTCAGGCGGATCTGCTCGCGGAGCTGATCGATCTCGTTCGAGTAGAGATCGGTGACGCGGGTGTGGGTGTTGAGGATCGTCTGGATCGTCGAGAGGTGATACTCGCGCGGATCGATCTCGTAGTCGACGAAGGTCGTCGGCAGGCGCGGGGCGCCGGTGTGGACGGCCAGCAGCTCGATGCCCTGCTCGCCGTGGCTGTTGGTGTGCCCCTTCAGGCGGTCGCGCTCCTCGACGTACTGCGCGATGCGGTTCTTGACCGCGTCGTCGTCGAGGGCCGCGCGGTCGAGTGTGAGCAGGGTCACCGCCGAGAGCGCCTTGACGGCGGGCGCGGGCTGGCTGCCGCCGACCAGGGTCTCGTCGCCGAAGAAGTCGCCGCGGGTGGCGAGACCCGAGCGCAGCCGGTTCTTGTAGGGACCGGACAGCGAGAGCTCGACGGTGCCGTCGGCGACGATCGTCAGGCTGCGGTCGCCCGCGCCGCCCTCCGAGATCGTCTCGCCGGCATTGTGCCGGCTCTCGGTGAACCGGTCCGCCAGCGCGGCCAGCTCGGCATCGCCGAGGCGGCTGAACGGCGGCACCGCGCGCAGCGAAGCGGGGCTGATCGCGCGGCCCTTGCCGTCCGAGGCGAGGTCGATGCGGCCGGGCTTGGCCAGCACCACGGCGCGACGGTTCACGCGGTAGACGCCGCCGTCGACGTCGACGAAGGGCAGCAGCCGCAGGAGCCAGCGCGGGGTGTTGGCGAGGTTCTGGACCGACGTGACGGTCGCGGTCGATAGATTGCGTGCTGCCGATGCGCCCACGCTCTGCCCTTGTCCGCTCATCGTTCGTCGTCCCCGCTTGATTGTCGTTCGAGCCCGGGCACGTTGCTGTGCCGGCATGATGTATCGGCCGCAGCCATCCCGCATGAAGGGATGGCGCGTTCGGATGAAGCATCGAATGCTTGACGTCCACCCGCGACGACCTGCGTCGCGTCTTGGAACGTTCGTGGTCTAGCCTCGGCCGCGATATGCGGTCAATAGAACGATTTTCTTAATTTGCGATGTCTTGTAGAAATGCCGGCTATTGAATGCCGGCATGCTGAATTACGGTGCCGTGCAGTCGTGTTTCTGGAGAATGTACTTCTCCAAATGCCTCGTCCGGCGCGATGAAGGGCAAGCTCGTCCCACCGTCCGCTCGACCGTTCCGACGCCCGCGCGGGACGAGCGACCCTTCCCGTCGCCGAGACGAGCGAGACGAGCGAGACGGCGCAGCCGACGGCGCCTCCGATCGTGGCCGCGGGCCGGTCGCCTTCGCATCGGCCCGTGTCAGATCCCGTCCCCGAAGAACTGGTCCATGCTCTGGGCCGGCTCCTCGCTGCGCGGCAGCTTCGACACCACGCGCGCCGGCACCCCGGCGACCGTGGTGTGGGCCGGCACGTCGTGCAGCACGACCGCGGCCGCCGCGACGCGGGCGCCCTCGCCGACGCGGATGTTGCCGAGCACCTTGGCGCCGACGCTGAGCAGCACCCCGCGCTCGATCTTGGGATGGCGGTCGCCGCTTTCCTTGCCGTTGCCGCCGAGCGTCACGGATTGCAGGATCGAGACGTCGTCGGCGATCACCGTGGTCTCGCCGATCACCACCCCGGTGGCGTGATCGATGAACACGCCGGAGCCGATGCGCGCCGCCGGGTGGATGTCGGCGCCGAACACTTCCGAGATCCGGCTCTGTACGTGCAGCGCCAGCGTCGCCCGGCCCTGGTGCCAGAGCCAGTGCGCCACCCGGTAGCCCTCCAGCGCCGCCAGGCCCTTGTAGAACAGGAACGGGTCGAGATAGCGCCGGCAGGTCGGGTCGCGCTCGCGGATGGCGACGAGGTCGCGCACCGCGTGGGCGCCGGCATGCGGGTCGGCCTCGAAGGCGGCGAGGCAGAGGTCGCGCATCGCCAGCCGCGACAGGTCGCCGTCGCCGAGACGGTGCGCGAGCCGGTAGGCGAAGGCCTGCGCGATGCTGCGCTGGTCGAGGACGGTCGCCTGGATGATGCCGGCATAGAGCGGCTCCTTCACCAGCGCCGCCTCGGCCTCGGCGCGGACCTCCGCCCAGACCGCGTCGACGCTCGTGCTGCGGCTCGTCGTCCGCAGCGGTGCCTGCGGCAGGGAGGAACGCGCCTCGAGGATGGCTCCGAGGCTCATGCGGCGACCCGCGAGCGGATCGGCATCCTCACGCCGTCCGCTTCTCGAAGATATCCGGCAGGTAGCGATGCAGGGTCTCGTGGCCGTCGAACTTGACGTCGAGGGTGACCCGGGCCGCCTGCGCCTCGTCGTGCGTCTCGACCACGCGACCGAGGGCGTGGCGCCAGATGCCGAGCGCTTCGGCGACGTCGAGCCGGGCGAACACGACCTGATCGCCCTCGGCGATCGCGGCGGCCGCGCCGGTGCGATGCGCCCCCGCCCGCGGCGAACGAACCGGGGTCGGCGGCGCGAGGACGTCGTTGTCCTCCCAGGCGTCGAATTCGGAGATGCTTTGCGTCGCGGAAGCTCTGTCCAGCAGCATGATTATTCCGTTAAGTTGTTGACTTGATTAAATAATTGGTGATCCTGCGGGGGATTGCAAGCCTTGTTTCCGGCGACCCCGCGCGATACGCCGGCCGCCGCACGCGAAGGAGGACCGCCCGCATGACCAGCATCGATCTGTCCGCGCTCGCCGGCGGAGCGTTGATCGGCCTCTCGGTGGCGCTGCTGCTGCTGCTGAACGGCCGCATCGCCGGCATCAGCGGCCTCGTCGCCGGCCTCGGCACCGACCGGGGCGAGCGCCGGCGGGTGGATGCCGCCTTCGTCGCCGGCTTGCTGGTCGGGCCGCCGGCATTCGCCTGGCTCTCCGGCGCGTGGCCGGAGATGCGGATCGTCGCCTCGCTGCCGGCGCTCGTCGTCGCGGGCCTGCTCGTCGGGTTCGGCACGCGGCTCGGCTCGGGCTGCACCAGCGGCCACGGCGTCGCCGGCCTCGCCCGTCTGTCGCCGCGCTCGCTCGTGGCGGTGCTCACCTTCCTGTCGGCCGGGATGGCGACGGTGGCGGCGGCGCGCGCCTTCGGGGGGGCGTGGTGATCGGCCTCCGGCGCCTGCTGGCGGGGCTCGTGGCGGGCGTGATCTTCGGGGTCGGCCTGTCCGTGTCCGGCATGCTCGACCCGGTGCGGGTCCGCGGCTTCCTCGACGTCACGGGAGCCTGGGACCCGAGCCTGATGTTCGTGCTCGGCGGCGCGGTCGCCGTCTCGGCGCTCGGCTATCGCCTGTCCCGCCGGCTGCCGCGGCCGGTCCTCGCCGACGCCTTCCAGATCCCGACGAACCGCCGGATCGACGCGGCCCTCGTCGGCGGGTCGGCCGTGTTCGGGATCGGCTGGGGGCTCTCCGGCTTCTGCCCCGGGCCGGCGGTCGCGGCCCTCTCGACCGGGAGGCTGCCCGTCGCCGTCTTCGTCGCGGCGATGCTGGTCGGGATGGCCGCCCACCGCTTCGCGACGGCGCCGGGATCGAGAGCCGCCGCGGGGCCGACGCGATAAGATTCCGGCGCCCGCACGGTCCGCCCGCCGGACGATCGCGCCGCCAAGCCCTGACGGGATCCTGTGCGAAGCCGCCCCGAGGACGAAGAACGTCGCCGACGGGGCGGAGATCGACGGGGCTCTTCCCTCGAAGCCCTGCGGCCCGACGGGGATGCCGCCGCGTCGGCCGACGCGATCCAGGCGCGTGTCGCGATTCGTGACCGCGCCGAGGGTACGGCCTACCGGCCGCCCGATCGGGCGCTAGCTACCGCGGCGACCCGCCCGGCGCCGCGACCTTCGTCGGCTGCGCCGGGCGTCCCGCAGATCCGGCCGGGGAGGCGGGACGCCGCTCCGGCCCAACAGGATGCCGCCTATGGAATATTTGCACACGATGGTGCGCGTCGCCGATCTCGACACGGCGCTCGCGTTCTACGTCGACACCTTCGGATTGCAGGAGGTGCGCCGCATCGACAACGAGAAGGGCCGCTTCACGCTGGTCTTCCTCGCCGCCCCCGGCGACGCGGCCCGCGCCGAGACCACCAAGTCGCCCCTGGTGGAGCTGACCTACAACTGGGACCCGGAGACCTATTCCGGCGGGCGCAACTTCGGGCACCTGGCCTATCAGGTCGACGACATCTACGCCTTCTGCGCCCGGCTGAAGGACAAGGGCGTCACCATCAACCGGCCGCCGCGCGACGGCCACATGGCCTTCGTGAAGTCGCCGGACGGCATCTCGATCGAGATCCTGCAGAAGGGCGGCGCGAAGGAGCCGCAGGAGCCGTGGGCCTCGATGGAGAACACCGGCAGCTGGTAGCCCGCTTGACCCGGGCGGCCGATCCGGCCCACATCCGCGCCGGATCAGTCGGCCGGGCGGCCGCTCCGGGCGTCAGCCCGGGGAGGAAAGTCCGGGCTCCATGGAGAGACGGTGCCGGATAACGTCCGGCGGGGGCGACCCCAGGGACAGTGCCACAGAGAGCAGACCGCCCCGGGCCGCGAGGTCGCGGGGTCAGGGTGAAAGGGTGCGGTAAGAGCGCACCGCGGACGCGGCAACGCGGACGGCACGGCAAACCCCACCGGGAGCAAGACCGAATAGGGGCGGCGCGCCTCGCCTCGCGAGAGGCAGAGGCAGGCCCGCTCTCCAGGCCAGTCGCCCGGGTTGGTTGCTTGAGGCGGTCGGCAACGATCGTCCCAGAGGAATGGCCGCCACGTCCGGGTGCCTCGCGGCATCCGGGCCCTACAGAACCCGGCTTACAGGCCGGCTGATCCGCTCGCTCCCGGCCCGGCGCGTCGTTGGGAACCCCGGCTAAGCCGTTGATGGATCGTGCCGATCCTCGGGCGGCTGCGGGATCGTGGGGAATATATGCCCGCGCTGGGCGAAGCTGTGCGAAGCTTTCGCCGGCTGACGCTTCCACGTCGTCACTACAGTTGTCGATCGCAGCCCGAACCTCGGCCGACGCGACGAAAAATTGACCGTCGGTTAACCTTGTCGAGGTCAGATCGGACGTCCGCGATGCGGGTCTTCGCTTGCGTTGACGATCGTCAGAGGCCCATGGTACCCGCCAACATCTCGTCAACGGTGACTTCCGGATCGACGGACGCGCCCCGCGCCCAAGCGGGGATCGCCCGTGTGCGGGCCTTTGGCCGCCGCATCACCGGGACCGCCCAAACCGACCGCGCCGCGACGCAGCGGCCGGGTGCAGGCAGCCATGAGCCGAACCGTTCCCCCCGTCCACGGCGGGCTGCCTCGGCCGCGCGCGGCCCGGCGAACCTCCGCAGGCGGGGTGCCCCGATGACGCGCAAGCCCCTGGAGCCGGCCGGCGGACCGCACGTTCCGGTGCTGCTCGACGAGGTGCTGGCCGCTCTCGACCTGTGCGGGGCCGGGCTTGCGGTCGACGGCACCTTCGGCGCCGGCGGCTACACCCGCGCGATGCTCGCCGCCGATCCCGACCTGCGCGTGATCGGCATCGACCGCGACCCGTCGGCGATCGCCGGCGGCGCCGGCCTCGTCGCCGCCGCGAACGGGCGGCTCACCCTGGTTCCCGGACGGTTCGGCGCCCTCGACGCCCACCTCGCTGAGCTCGGCGAGGCGCAGGCCGATCGGATCGTGCTCGATATCGGCGTGTCGTCGATGCAGATCGACCAGCCCGAGCGCGGCTTCTCGTTCCGCAACGACGGCCCGCTCGACATGCGGATGGCCGCCACCGGCCTCAGCGCCGCCGACCTCGTCAACGAGGCCGAGGAGGCGGAGCTCGCCGACATCATCTACCATTACGGCGAGGAGCGGCGCTCGCGCGCGGTGGCCCGCACCATCATCGAGGCGCGCCGGCGCGGCCGGATCGAGACCACGGCGCAGCTCGCCGACCTCGTCGCCGGCGTCGTCCGCACCGAGCCCGGCAGCGGCATCCATCCGGCGACGCGCACGTTCCAGGGCCTGCGCATCGCGGTCAACGACGAGCTCGGCGAGCTGGTCCAGGCGCTGCACGCGGCCGAGCGGATGCTCGGGCCGGGCGGGCGGCTCGCGGTGGTGACCTTCCACTCGCTCGAGGACCGCATCGTCAAGCAGTTCTTCTCCGCCCGCAGCGGCCGCGCGGTCCAGGCCTCGCGCCACATGCCGAGCGCGCTGCCCGGCGGCGAGCCCGCCGCCGCCAAGAGCTTCAAGCCGGTGACCAAGGGACCGGTGCTGCCCTCCGATTCCGAGACCGCGCGCAACCCGCGCGCGCGCTCGGCCAAGCTGCGGGCCGCCGAGCGCACGGATGCACCCGTGCCGGCGCCGCTCGCCGCGATCCAGGCGCTCGCCGCGCTTCCCGAAGCCCCGCGCGGAGGCGCACGCCGGTGATCCGCCTGCTCAACCTGCTCGCCGTCGCCGGCCTCGTCGCCTCGGCGATCTACGCCTACTCGATCAAGTACGACACGCTCTACCAGGGCGGTCAGGTCTCGAAGCTGAAGAGCGGCCTGCATGCCGAGCGGCAGGCCATCGCCGTGCTGCGCGCCGAGTGGCAGCTCCTGACCCGGCCGGACCGGCTGCAGGCGGCGGTGGAGAAGCACCTCGCCCTGGAGCCGATCGGCACCGGCCATCTCGGGCGCCTCGCCGACCTGCCGGCCCGGCCCGAGCGCGGCGACGAGATCGGCCGCCTGCTCGCGGCCACTGCGACGCCGAAGGAGAAGGGGCCGGCCTCCGAGCCCCGCACCACCGGATCGATCACCCGCACCGTCGTCACGACCCGCACGCTGAACGCGGCCTCGAGGTAGTCCCCGTGTCCCAAGACGCTCACGACGCCGCACCCGAAGACGCCGCCCGCGATCCGCAGGCCGCCGACCCGCACGCGCTGCCCGACGACGCGGCCGGGCACGATCACGCCGCGCGCGAGCTTGAATCCGCGCCGCGTTCCCACGCCGTCGAGGAGCCGGTGCTCGAGACCGAGCCGCGGGTCCATCCGGGGATGCGCCTGTTCCGGGCGATGTTCCGCCTTGCGATCGAGCGCTCCTACACCCGCGTCGCGCTGGTCGGCCTCGCGTTCCTGGCGGTGTTCGGCGCGATCAGCGTGCGGCTCCTGTCGATCGCGATCTTCGGCGCGCCGCCGAGCCAGGAGCACCGGGTGGCGGCCGCCGCCACCACCGCGATCCGGCCCGACATCATCGACCGCAACGGCGAGATCCTCGCCACCGACATCCGCACCGTCTCGGTCTTCGCCGAGCCCGGCAACATCTACGACAAGGACGAGGCGGTCGAGCTGCTCACCGCCGTCCTGCCCGAGCTGAACGCCACGGAGCTGCGCGCCAAGCTCACCCAGAAGCCGGGCAAGAAGGGCGTCGGCTTCGTTTGGGTGAAGCGCGAGCTGACGCCGAAGCAGCAGGCCGAGGTCCACCGGCTCGGCATCCCCGGCATCGGCTTCCTGCCCGACCACAAGCGCGTCTACCCGAACGGGGTCGCCGCCGCCCACATCATCGGCGCGACGAACCTCGACAACATCGGCATCGCCGGGATGGAGAAGTACATCGACAACCAGGGCAACAAGGCCCTGAACGAGTTCGGCTTCGTCGCCAAGCAGACCGACCTCAAGCCGATCCAGCTCTCGGTCGACCTGCGCGCGCAGTTCGCGGTGCGCGACGAGCTGGCCAAGGGCATCGAGCACTTCAAGGCCAAGGCCGGCGCCTCGATGATCCTCGACGTCCAGACCGGCGAGGTGATCGCGCTGGTCTCGATGCCGGACTTCGACCCGAACAACCCGGTCGACGCCCTGTCCGACGACAAGATCAACCGCATGAACGTCGGCGTCTACGAGATGGGCTCGACCTTCAAGGCGATGACCCTCGCGATGGCACTCGAATCGGGCAAGTACAACGTCAACTCGACCTTCGACACCCGCGGCGGCGTGCTGAGCTGGGGCCGCCAGAAGATCCACGAGTATCACGGCACCAACCGCGTCATCACCATGCCGGAGGTGTTCACCCACTCGTCCAACATCGGCTCGGCCAAGATGGCGCTCGGCGTCGGCGTGCCCGGCCACAAGGCGTTCCTCAAGAAGATGGGCCTGCTCGACCGGATGCGGACCGAGCTGCCCGAGTCGGCCATGCCGATCATCCCGCCGCGCTGGACCGAGATCAACACCATCACCATCGCCTTCGGCCACGGCCTCGCGGTGGCGCCGATCCAGGCGACGGCGGCGGTGGCGGCGATCGCCAACGGCGGCTTCCTGATGACGCCGACCTTCCTCAAGACCGACGTCAAGGAGGCGATGGCGAAGGCGACGCAGGTGCTGAGCCCGCAGACCAGCGAGGCGATGCGCTTCATCATGCGACTCAACGCGACCGAAGGCTCGGCCAAGAAGGCGGCGATCCCGTACTACTTCGTCGGCGGCAAGACCGGCACCGCCGAGAAGGTGATCGGCGGGCGCTACAACAAGAACCGCCTGTTCACGACCTTCATGGCGGCCGCCCCGATGGACAAGCCGAAATACCTGTTCGTGACCATCATGGACGAGCCGCAGGGCCTGCCGGAGAGCGGCGGCTACGCCACCGCCGCCTGGAACTCCGGCGTCGTCACCGGCAAGGTGATCGAGCGCGTCGCGCCGATCCTCGGCCTGCCGCCGCAATTCGAGCCGCCGGCCAAGCCCTTCCCGCTGATGGTCAAGCTCAACGCCTACCACGCCAGCATGGTCGGCGGCCCGTGAGCGCGCCGACCCTGGGCACCCTGTTCCCGGATGCGGGAACGGGCGAAGCCGGCCGCCCGGTGGCCGGGCTGACCGCCGACAGCCGCAACGTGGTGCCGGGCGGCGTCTTCGTCGCGGTGCCGGGGACCCGGGCCGACGGGCGGCTGTTCGCGGCCAAGGCCGCGGCGGCCGGCGCCGTCGCCGTGGTCGGGG
>NZ_VRVH01000168.1:0-9672 GCF_008040095.1 Methylobacterium sp. WL6
GGCGCCTTCGGCCCGTGCCTCGTCGTGCCGGGCGGCGGCGCCTTCGCCGACGCGGTGCGGCTCGACCAGGCGCGTCTCGGCTTCGACGACGCGGAGGCGCATCGCCGCGCGCTCGATGCGATGAGCCGGATGGCGGGGTGTTTCCACGCCATCGAGCCGCGCCTCCTTCCCTTCCCCCTCCCCCGCAAGGGGGGGAGGGAGAGCGCCGTATCGGCTATCTGGGACCCCATCGCCCTCCGCGCCGGCCATCCGGACATCCCGGAATCCTGGGACGTGACCTCCGACAGCCTCGCGCTCTGGGCGGCGACGCGGATCGAGGCCGCCCGCTGCATCCTGGTGAAGTCCGCCGACGCCCCGGCGGGCGCCGACGCGTGCGACCTCGCCCGGATCGGCCTCGTGGATGCCGCATTCCCGGCCTTCGCCGGCCGCTACCGCGGCGCGGTCTCGATCCTCGGCCCCGCCGGCGCGCGGCCGGTCCACGCGCGGGCCGCCGCATGAGCGCCGCGCCCGAGCACCTGGTCTTCGTCACCGGCAAGCTCGCCCGCGCGCGGCTGGAGATGGTCGCGAGCGCCCTGCCCCCGGAGCGGTTCGCCTGGAGCATCGCCGATTCCGGGGTGAAGGTCGCCGCGCTGATGACCGAGGAGATCATCAAGCGCCGCGTCACCCTGCCCGAGGGCGCCACCCGCATCATCCTGCCCGGGCGCTGCCGGGCGAACCCGGAGGCCTTGGCCGCGCATTTCGGCCTGCCGGTCGAGCGCGGCCCCGACGAGATCGTCGACCTGCCGGCCCATCTCGGGCTCGCCGGCCGCAAGGTCGACCTGTCGCGCCACGACCTGCGCATCTTCTCCGAGATCGTCGACGCCTCGAAGATGACGGCCGCCGAGGTGGTGGCCAAGGGCCTGGACCTGGCGCGCCGGGGCGCCGACGTGATCGACCTCGGCGGCCTGCCGGACACCGATTTCCCGCATCTCGAGGATTGCGTGCGCGGGCTGAAGGCGCAGGGCCTCAAGGTCAGCGTCGATTCCTTCTCGATCGACGAGCTGCGCCGGGGTGCGGCCGCCGGGGCCGACTTCCTGCTCAGCCTCAACGAGGAGACGCTGGACCTCGCCTTCGAGACGGATGCGGTGCCGATCCTGGTGCCGATGCGGCCCGACGACCTGCCCTCCCTCGACCGCGCGATCGCGCGGATGGTGGAGGCGGGGCGCCCGTTCATCGCTGACCCGATCCTCGAGCCGATCCATTTCGGCTTCGTCGACTCGATCGCGCGCTACCGCGCCACCCGCGCGCGCTGGCCCGACATCGCGATGATGATGGGCACCGGCAACCTCACGGAGCTGACGGAGGCCGACAGCCTCGGGATCACAGCGCTCCTCGTCGGGATGTGCTCGGAGCTGTCGATCGGCAACGTCCTGATCGTGCAGGTCTCGAACCACACCCGCCGCACGGTTGAGGAACACGATGCCGCGAGGCGGGTGATGTTCGCGGCCAAGGCCGACGCCGCGCTGCCGAAGGGCTACGGCCGGGCACTTCTGGCACTTCACGACAAGCGTCCCTTCGTGCAAACGCCCGACGAGATCGCGGCCCTGGCGGCGCAGGTCCGCGACCCGAACTACCGGATCGCGGTCGCCGAGGACGGGATCCACCTCTACAACCGCGACGTCCACAAGGTCGGCACCGACGCGATGGCCTTCTTCACCGACCTCGACGTCGCCAGCGACGGCGCCCACGCGTTCTACCTCGGGGGCGAGCTGACCAAGGCCGAGACCGCGTGGCGCTTAGGCAAGCGCTACGTGCAGGACGAGCCGCTCGACTGGGCCTGCGCCGCCGACGCCGAGGTCGAGGACACCACCGCCTTCAAGAAGGCCGGCCATACCAAGCATTCCGGCCCGGACGCGCCGCAGGGCGCGCGCGACGCGCAGGTTCCGGCCGAGGCCGGCGCCTCGGCGCCCCGCACCATCGCGCCGGACGCGGCCGCGGCCGAGGCGTCGGTGTCGGAAACGCCCCAGGCGCCCGCGCAAAAGCTCGTCTGCGGCAAGCTCGTGCCGGCCGGGGAGGCCTGAGCCGGTGCCGCTGATCCTCGAGACGATCGTCACGACGCTCTCGCGAGAGGGCGCCCTGCACCTCGTGCCCTTCGGCCTGATCGCGGAGGGCGACGACTACGTGCTGGCGCCGTTCCGGCCCTCGCCGACGATCCTCAACCTCGAGGCCAACCCCTGCTTCTGCGCCTCGAGCCCGCGCGACGTGCGGGTGATCGCCGGCGCGGTCACCGGGCGCCGGGACTGGCCGACGGTGGCGTGCGACCGCATCCCGGGCCGACGCCTCGCCGACAGCTTCGGCCACGCCGAGTTCGAGGTCGCGGCGGTCGAGGCCGACCCGACCCGGCCGCGCTACCGCGGGCGCCAGGTCCACGCGGCGGCGCACGCCCCGTTCATCGGCTACAACCGGGCGCAGGCCGCGGTGCTGGAGGCGGCGATCCTCTCGACGCGGCTCCACATGCTGACGCCCGACAAGGTCATGGCCGAGATGCGCTATCTCGCCATCGCGATATCCAAGACGGCCGGCCCGCGCGAGCGGGAGGCCTGGGACTGGATCGAGGACAAGGTCGCCGCCCATCTCGGGACGGACGGCCGCATCCTCGCCGACACCGCCGCCGCACGAGACGGCGGATCAGGAGAGACACCCCCATGAGGATCGAGCTGCCCATGATGAGAAGACTGGCCCTCACGAGCGCCGTGGTGATCGCCGCGGTGGCGGCGACCACGGCTCAGGCCCACGGCCCGACCCGCAAGAAGGTCGAGGAGACCGTCGAGATCAACGCCAGCCCGGACAAGGTCTGGAAAGTGATCGGCAACTTCCAGGACATGAGCTGGCTGCCGCTGGTCGAGAAGACCGAGGGCAAGGAGGGCAACACCCCCGACAAGGCCACCCGCGTCCTCACGCTCAAGGGCGGCGCCACCGTCGAGGAGAGCCTGTACAAGTACTCCGCCGAGAAGATGAGCTACTCGTACCGGATCACCAAGGTCGACGTGAAGACCCTGCCGGTGAACGATTACTCGTCCACGCTCAAGGTCGAGGCGGACGGCGACGGCAAGTCGAAGGTGTCGTGGGACGGCGCGTTCTACCGCGGCTACATGAACAACGATCCGCCGCCCGAGCTGAACGACGAGGCCTCGCAGAAGGCCGTGCGCGGCCTCTACCGCACCGGTCTCGACGCGCTGAAGGCGCAGGTCGAGAAGGGCTCTTGAGCCGTTCGATCACATCGCGACGCGGAGGCCGGCTGCGCGCCGGCCTCTCGCTCGCCCTCGCCCTGTGGCTCGTGCCGCTCGCCGCGCGCGCCGCCGAGGCGGTGGTCACGGTGCAGGGCGACAACGCCGTCGACGTGATCGACCTCGAGGCCGGCACGATCCTGCAGCGCATCCCCGTCGCCGGCTCGCCCGCCGGCATCGCGCTCTCCCCCGATCGCAGGACCGCTTACGTGACCTGCCCCGACGCGCCGGGCATCGCCGTCGTCGACCTGACCGCGCGCAAGGTCGCGCAGGTGCTGGCCCTTCCGGGCGGCCCGCTCGGCATCGCGGCGAACCCGAGGAGCGGCGCCGTCTACGTCGCCGACTGGTACGCCAAGCGGGTGTTCGTGCTGGTGCCGGGTGAGGCGGGCCTCAGGCTCGACGGCGAGATCGCGGTCGGAGCCTCGCCGTCGGGCATCGCGGTGACGCCGGACGGCGCGACGCTGCTGGTGGCCAACCGCGAGGCGGACACGGTCTCGGTGGTCGACGCCGCGACCCGCCGCGAGACCGGGACGATCGCCGTCGGCCGTCATCCCTTCGGCATCACCCTCGATGCGCAAGCCAAGCGCGCCTACACCGCCAACGTCACCGGCGACGACGTGTCGGTGATCGACCTCGCCGCGGCGCGCGAGGTCGGCCGGGTGAAGACCGGCCAGCGCCCCTACGTGATCGCCCTGACGGGGGAGCGCGGCTTCGTCACCGACCAGTATTCCGGCACCGTCACGGTGTTCGATCCTGCCACCCTCGCCCCCGTGGCCCGGATCGAAGTCGGCGACCACCCCGAGGGCATCGCCGCCACCGCCGACGGGCGCTCGGTGATCGTCGCCAACTGGGGCTCGAACACGCTCTCGGTCATCGACGCGCGGACGCTGACGGTGACCCGCGAGATCAAGACCGACGACAGCCCGCGGGCGTTCGGGGATTTTCTGCGCTGACGTCGCGCCGGGCGGAAGCCTGACGTGGCGCGGGTCCCTTCCCCCAGGGGGAGGACAGGATGAGGGGCGTGCGTTTTCCGGAGCGGTCACGCCCCTCACCCCAACCCTCTCCCCGTGGATGAGGGCGTGGTCCTGCGGTCGATCACGCCGCCTCGGGCGGCTCGCCGTCCTCCGGGCCCTCCGGCGCGTGCAGCATGTCCTCCAGCTCGTCGATCAGCCGGTCGATCTGGTCGGGCGTCGCCAGCACCTTGACGGTCTCGCCGTCCTCGGTGGCGAGCGCGAGCTCGATATGCGGGCCGACCCGGGCGGTGAGGACGCGGGCGAGGATCTTCAGGGCGCTCATCGGTCTTCCTTCGAAACCAGCGTGTCGGCGGAGAGCAGCGCGACGGCGAGCGCCGGGCCGCAGGTGGAGGCCCAGTCTGGCCGGCCGGCGATGCGATCCGCCAGCACCTCGGTGAAGGGCAGGCAGCGCCGGCCGAGGCGCCGGGCGAGGGCGTCGGCCAGGAAGGCGCCCGCGCCGCAGGCGATCACGGGGGCCGCGGCCGGGATGTCGGGGCGCGAGAGCAGGGTGGCGGCCGCGTCGTGGAGCAGGCGCAGCTGCGCCTCGGCGAAGTGGCCGGCAAGCGCCCGCCAGTCCTCGTCCGTCCCCTCCCCGCGGTCGCGGCCGATCATCCGGGCGAGCCGCGTCTCGCTTTCGGGCACCGACTTGCCCTTGCCGTCGCCGCTCGCCTGCTGGTCGGCGCCCTCGGGAAGGTCGCCGGTGATGCGGTGGACGTCGGCCGCGTGCGCGAAGGTCTCGGACATCAGCCGGGTGCGGCGGCCCCGGAACGGCGCATGGTCGGAAAGCGCCAGCAGCGGCGTGCGCACGACGCCGGTATAGACGAGCTCCCCCGTCTCCAGCCGCTCGGCGTCGCTGTAGCCGGCGGCGGCGGCGCGGCCTCCGACGATCGGGATCAGGTCGGCGGTGGTCGAGCCGACGTCGACGAGCAGCGCGTCGGGCACGTGCCGCCCGAGCAGGGCCGCGGTGGCGTGCCAGTTCGCCGAGGCGATCTCCGCGGCGTTCGGCTCCGCATCCCGCGGCGCGACGAAGCCGGCGCGCCCGGCATAGATTGCGACCTCGCCGGCCAGGTGCGTCGCCGCCCAGCCCGCGAGCTGCGCGACGCCGTCCGTCCGGTCGGCGAAGCAGTCGGTGAGCTCGCCGGTCATCGTCACGGCGTGCGCCGCCTCCCCCCGCGCCCAGTTGGGCAGCCCGGCGAAGGTGGCGTCGAGGGCGGGCAGCCCGCGCCAGAGCGGGCACGGCGCCTGCACCACCGCGCGGACGATGCCGCCTTCGACCAGCGCCGCCTTGACGTGCACCCCGCCGAGATCCCATCCGATCGTCCTGGCAGGGCGGGGAAGCGGATGCGCGGCGGGCAAGGGCGATCTCACTGATGGGCGACGCAGAGGGCGAGGGCGCGACGACGCCGTTCGCGGTGATTCCGGTGATCGACCTGCGCCACGGGCGGGTGGTGCGGGCACGCGCCGGCGAGCGACAGAGCTATGCCCCGATCGAGACCCCGTTGGCAAAGGGCTCGGCGCCGGCCGACATCGCCCGCGGCCTCCTCGCCGCGGTCCCGGCGCGGACGCTCTACGTCGCCGACCTCGACGCGATCGTCGATCGTGCCCCGCCCGACCTCGGGGCGCTGGCGGCGATCGCGCGGGCCTGCCCCGGCATCGGCCTCTGGGTCGATGCGGGCTTCGCAGAGGCGGCGACGGTCGAGGCCTTCCTCGCCGCCGGGCTCGGCCGCCCCGTGATCGGCAGCGAGAGCCAGGCCGACGAGGGCCTCGTCGTCCGCCTCGGCGACCGGGCCGTGCTCTCGCTCGATAGCCGCGGCGCGAGCCGGCTCGGGCCGCCCGGCCTGCATGCGGATGCCCGCCACTGGCCGCCGGAGGTGATCGTGATGACGCTTGCCCGCATCGGCGTCGGATCGGGGCCGGACCTCGCCGGGCTGGAAGCTGCCGCGCGCCTGGCCCCCGGCCGCCGGATCTACGCCGCCGGCGGCGTGCGCGGCCCGGACGACCTCGCCGCGCTCCGTCGCGCCGGGGTCGCGGGCGCCCTGGTCGCGTCGGCGATCCATGACGGCACCCTCCGCGCCGGGGACCTGCCCTGAACCTTCCGGCCGTGGCACGCCGCTGCTAGGGTGTCGGCAGGCACCGAGCGAAACGCGACAGACGGCAAGACCAATGGAAAAATTCACCACCCTGGAGGGCGTCGCGGCGCCCATGCGGATCATCAACGTCGACACCGACCGGATCATCCCGAAGCAGTACCTCAAGACGATCAAGCGCACCGGCCTCGGCAAGGGGCTGTTCGCCGAGATGCGCTACCGGGACGACGGCTCGGAGAACCCGGACTTCGTGCTCAACCAGCCGGCCTACCGCAACGCCAGGATCCTGGTGGCGGGCGACAATTTCGGCTGCGGCTCGTCGCGCGAGCACGCGCCCTGGGCGCTGACCGATTTCGGCATCCGCTGCGTGATCTCGACGAGCTTCGCCGACATCTTCTTCAACAACTGCGCCAAGAACGGCATCCTGGCGATCGTGGTCTCTCCGGAAGACCTCGAGAAGCTGTTCGAGGATGCCGAGCGCGGCGCCAACGCCACCCTCTCGGTCGACCTCGAAGCGCAGACCATCCGGGGCCCGGACGGCGGCACGCTGCACTTCGACATCGATCCCGGCCGCAAGGAGAGCCTGCTCAACGGCCTCGACGAGATCGGCCTAACCCTCAAGCGCGCCCCGAAGATCGACGCCTACGAGGACAAGCTGGCCGCGCGCGGCTGGGCGTGAGCGCGGCCGGACCGCGGGGGAGCGTCCGCACCGCGATCCGGCCTTAAGCCTGCGTTAACCGTTCCCTCATCAGGCTCCGGCGCCCCGGACACCATGCGAGCGACGACGATGCGGCGAGACTCCTGGCAGCGATCCTCCCGCAGGCCGATCCTGCCGTGGCTCGCCCTCGCCTGCCTCACGGCGACCGGCGCGCGGGCCGATTTCCAATCCTGCCTCGCCGGCCTGCAGCAGCAGGCGGCGGCGCAGGGCGTGTCGGCGCAGGCGTTCCGCAGTGCCACCGACGGGATCAGCTTCGACGACAAGGTGATCGAGCTCTCCCAGGCGCAGCCCGAGTTCAAGACGCCGATCTGGGACTACATGGCGGCCCTGGTCGACGACGAGCGCGTCGACGACGGCAAGGCGGCGATGCGCCAGTACGGGCAGGCCCTGGCGCAGGCCGAGGCCCGCTACGGCGTCGACCGCTTCACCATCGCCGCGGTCTGGGGCGTGGAATCGAACTTCGGCAAGAACCTCGGCAAGATGCCGCTGGTGCAGTCGCTGGCGACGCTGGCCTGCTCCGGCAACCGCCGCCGCGACTTCTTCCGCGGCGAGCTGATGGCGACGCTGAAGATCATCGACCGCGGCGACATCGAGCCCGGCCGCCTTACCGGCTCCTGGGCCGGCGCCTTCGGCCAGACCCAGTTCATGCCGACGACCTACCAGCGCCTCGCCGTCGACCTCGACGGCGACGGCCGCCGCGACGTGGTCGACTCGGTGCCCGACGCCGTCGGCTCGACCGCGAACTTCCTGCACGTCGCCAAGTGGTCGAACGGCCAGGGCTGGGGCTACGAGGTCAAGCTGCCGGCCGGCTTCAACGCCGGTGCCGCGGGGCGGAAGAACAAGAAGCCGGTCGGCCACTGGGCCGCGCTCGGCGTCAAGCGCATCGACGGGCGCCCGCTCTCGGCCGAGGGTCCCGTCGGCATCATGATCCCGGCCGGGATCGAGGGGCCCGCCTTCCTCGTCACCAGGAACTTCGACGCGATCTACTCCTACAACGCCGCCGAATCCTACGGGCTCGCCATCGCCGTGCTCTCCGACCGCCTGCGCGGCCGGCCCGGCATCCAGGCGGAGTGGCCGACCGACGACCCGCCGCTGTCGCGGGCCGAGCGCCGCGACCTCCAGGCCCGGCTGACGGCGCGCGGCTACGACGTCGGCGAGCCGGACGGCAAGGTCGGCGCCAAGACCCGCGACGCGATCAAGGAGATCGAGCGCAGCCTCGGCATGCCGCAGACCGGCCGTCCGGGCGCGAAGGTGCTGGAAGCGTTGCGCCGGTGAGCCGGCGCCTGATCAGCTCGGGCTCGCCGTTCGAGGCCGCCTACGGCTATTCGCGCGCGGTCGTGACGGGCGGCTTCGTGTTCGTCGCCGGCACCACCGGCTACGATTACGCGACGATGACGATGCCGGAGGAGGCCGCGGCGCAGGCCGAGGCGTGTTGGCGCACCATCGCATCGGTGCTCGCCGAGGCCGGATCCGGCCTGGAGCGCATCGTGCGGGCGACCTACTACGTCACCGATCGGGCGGATGCCGAGGCGGTGCTCGCGGTCTGCGGCCGCGTGCTGGTCCAGGTCCGGCCGGCCGCGACGCTCCTCGTCGTCGCCGGCCTGCTGCGCCCCGAGATGAAGCTCGAGATCGAGGTCACGGCGACCTTAGGGTGAGACGGTTGCGCCGCCCGATCAGTAGGGCGTCCCGTAATACGGCCGGCGGACCGGGCGGTAGCGGTCCTGGACGGGACGGCCATAGCCGTCGCCGTACGCCCCGAGATAGGGATCGAGCCGCGGATCGCGGTAGTTGCCGTTGTTGACGCCGGCCGAGCGGTCGTTGCCGTTCAGTGCCGCGTAGGGCGAGAGGCCGCTGCCGCTGTCGCTGCCACCGCCTCCACCGCCGCCGCGCGCGAGCACGGCGCCGGTCGAGCCGATGATGAGGCCTGCCGCCAGCACGGCCCGAACCGTCTTCCGCGTCGTCGTCTTGACTGCCATCGTCGCCTCCCGATCTCGCTGCGTGCCGGATCCAGGCGAAAAACCGGTCGCGGCGACGCGAGGTTCCCGAGGGCCGGGGGCGGCGAAAGCGCCGACCTTCTCTCCGCCACCGGTCGTCGACGCGGCAGGGCCCGTCGCCCGGGATTCGAGCAGACCCCGATGACCCCCGGCGGCGACGGCGGGACGAGATGGCGTCGGGGCGAGCCGATGGCTCAGCCCGGCCACCGGAGCCTGCGCCAGACGACGCCTAGTGCCGGTAGCGTTCGGCAAGGGCCATGAGGGCTCCTGCGAGCTCGGTGAGGTTGGCCGAGGCCGCCTCGACCTCGCGGGTGCCGGCGGCGGTCTGCTGGCTCGCTTGGCGGATGTTCTGCAGGGCGCCCATCACCTGCTCGATGCCGAGCTGCTGCTGGTTGGTCGACGCCACGATCTGCTGGAAGGTCTGCACGTTCTCCTCCACCCGCCCGGTGATCTCCTCGATCGTGCGCTGGGTCGTGTCGGAGCGCGCCTTGCCGGTGGCCGCCCGCTTGACCGCCTCCTCCGTCAGCATCACCGAGGTGTTGATGCCGCGCTGGATCTCCGAAAGGATGCCGCGCACCTGCAGGGTGGCCGCCT
>NZ_VRVH01000169.1:0-9651 GCF_008040095.1 Methylobacterium sp. WL6
CCCCCCCCCCCCTTTTTTTTTTTAATTCCCCGCCCACCCCCTTTATCTACACGTATGTCGGCGGCGGCCGCTTCTTTTTTTTATACCCCCCTGGCTGGTGTTCCCCCCCCCCCCCGCCGGCCCGGCGCCGGCCCGAGGCCGGGGCGGGGATTGACGCGAGATCGTTCATATATAAACCATCTCCGGCGGTGACGGCGGGGCCGGTTCGGGCGTATGCCGTCAGCGGAGGGCGTGGGCCTAGCGTGCCCCCGCGCCGACCGTCAAACGAGACGCCGAGGCGCGGTCGAACCGGGCCGGGCGGGAGGAACAGCCGATGAGCTACCGCGCACCCGTGTCCGAGATGGTGTTCACCCTGCAGCACATCGCCGGGCTCGACGGCACGGGCGCGCTCGGCATCGAGGACGCGGACGCGATCCTCACCGAGGCCGGACGCCTCGCCGCCGACGTGCTCGCCCCGCTGAACCGCATCGGCGACCGGCACGGCGCGACGCTCGCGGACGGCGTCGTCACCACGGCGCCGGGTTTCGCGGACGCCTACAGGACATTCGTCGCCGGCGGCTGGAACGGGCTCACCGCCGACCCGGACCATGGCGGGCAGGGCCTGCCGCAGGTGCTCGACGCGGCCTGCACCGAGATGTGGAACGGCGCCAACCTCGCCTTCGGCCTGTGCCCGCTGCTCACCGCCGGCGGCATCGAGGCGCTGGCGGCGCACGGCTCGGAGGATCTGAAGGCGCGCTACCTCGGCAAGCTCGTCTCCGGCGAGTGGACCGCGACGATGAACCTGACCGAGCCGCAGGCCGGCTCGGACCTGGCCGCGATCCGCACCCGCGCGGAGCCGGCCGGCGACGGCAGCTACCGCATCGTCGGCTCGAAGATCTACATTACCTACGGCGCCCACGACATGGCCGAGAACATCGTCCACCTCGTGCTCGCCCGCCTGAAGGATGCGCCCGCGGGCACCCGCGGCATCTCGCTGTTCCTGGTGCCGAAGGTGCTCCCCGACGGGTCGGAGAACGACCTGCGCTGCTCGGGCCTGGAGCACAAGCTCGGCATCCACGCCTCGCCGACCTGCTCGATGGCCTTCGGCGACAACGGCGGCGCCGTCGGCTGGCTGATCGGCGAGGCGAATCGCGGGCTCGCCTGCATGTTCACGATGATGAACAACGCCCGCCTCAATGTCGGGCTGCAGGGCGTGGGCATCGCCGAGGCGGCGACGCAGCGGGCGCTGGCCTACGCCCGCGAGCGCCGGCAGGGAAAAGCGCCGGGCTCCGCCGAGACGAGCCCGATCGTCGCCCATCCGGACGTGCAGCGCATGCTGCTGACGATGAAGGCCTGCACCGCGGCCGCGCGCGGCATCTGCTACCTGACCGCGGCCGCCCTCGACGCGGCCGAGGGGCCGGAGGGCAAGGCGGCGCTCGACCGCGCCTCGCTGCTGACGCCGGTGGCCAAGGCGTTCTCGACCGACATCGCCAACGAGGTCGCCTCCCTCGGCGTGCAGGTGCACGGCGGCATGGGCTTCGTCGAGGAGACCGGCGCGGCGCAAGCGATGCGCGACGCCCGCATCCTCGGGATCTACGAGGGCACCAACGGCATCCAGGCGATCGACCTCACCGGGCGCAAGCTCCCGTTGAACGACGGCGCCACGGTGCGCGCGCAGATCGCCGCCATGCGCCGGGTCGCCGAAGCCATGCTCAAGGCCGCCGACCCGGCCCTCGGCCACGCGCCGGCGCGGCTGCGCGTCGGCATCGAGGCCCTCGACCGTGCCACCAGCCACCAGCTGGCGAGCCTGAGGTCCAACCGGCCCGACGCGGCCCTCGCCGGCGCGACGCCGTACCTGCGGCTGTTCGGCCTGGCCCAGGGCGCGGCCTGCCTCGCCCGCGAGGCGCTGGCCGCCCGCGCCGCGCTGAAGGCGGGCGAGACCGATCCGGCGCACGCCGCGCGGATCGCGCTCGCGCGCTTCTTCGCCGAGAACCTGCTGCCGGCCGCCGACGGGCTGGCCCAGGTGGTGATCGACGGCGGCGGGTTCCTGGACGATGCGGCCGCAATTCTGATGGCATGACGCAAGCCTTCCGCCCGTCATTCCGGGTCCGCGATGCGGAGACCGGAATCCAGAACCGCAGGTGGCGCCTCATCGAGCCCGAGCGGCGGCTCCGGATCCCGGGCGCACCTTCGGCGCCCCGGGATGGCGGGTCTGGAACGGAAACGGTGACATCGATCTGTCGCTGGCGAGGCCTGGAACGAATGATCAGGGGGAGGCGGAGATGAGCGAGCACCTGGCGATCACCGACGGCGCGGACGGCGTCCGGTCGATCACGCTGAACCGCCCCGAGAAGAAGAACGCGCTCACCGGGGCGATGTACGACGCGATGCGCGAGGCGCTGGCCTCGGCCGACGCGTCGGATGCCGTCGGCGCGGTGGTGTTCTCCGGGGTGCCCGGCATCTTCTGCGCCGGCAACGACATCGCCGACTTCGTCTCGCGCGCGGAAAAGGCGTTCAGCGAGGCGCCCTCGCTCCGCTTCATCCGGCAGCTCGCGCGCACGGCGACGCCGATGGTCGCGGCGGTCGACGGGATCGCCGTCGGCATCGGCACGACGCTGACGCTGCACTGCGACCTCGTCTATGCCAGCCCGGCGGCGCGCTTCCGCATGCCCTTCGTCGAGCTCGGCCTCGTGCCGGAGGCGGCTTCGAGCTACCTGCTGCCGCGGCGGATCGGCCGCCTCAAGGCGACCGAGCTGCTGCTGCTCTCGGAGATGTTCGGCGCGGATGCGGCCGAATCGCTCGGGCTCGTCAACGCGGTGATGCCCTCCGACATGCTGCTGGAGCACGCCCTCGGCCAGGCCGCGCGCCTCGCCGCCCTGCCGCGCGGCGCGCTCGCCGCCTCGCGAAAGCTGATCCGCGGGGACCAGGCCGCGGTCGAGGCGGCGCTGGACGCCGAGGCCGAAGCGTTCGACCGGCAGCTGCGCACGGAGGAGGCGCAGGGCGCGTTCCGGGCATTCCTCGCCCGGTCGAAGCCCGGCCCGAGGCCGTGACGCCCGACCTCGGCCAGAAGATCTGCCTCGTCGCGGGCGCCTCGCGCGGCGTCGGGCGGGGCATCGCCCGGGCGCTCGGCGAGGCGGGCGCCACGGTGGTCGTCACCGCCCGGTCGAGCGAGACCGGGCCGCGCACCGAGCAGCGCGCCGAATCGATCGAGGACACCAGCCGCGAGGTCGACGCCGCCGGCGGCGAGGGCCACCACTATCTCTGCGACCACACCAGCGAGCGCGCCGTTGACGCGCTCGTCCACTGGACCCTGCGCCGCTTCGGCCGCATCGACGTCGCGGTCTCGAGCGTCTGGGGCGGCAACGAGGGCTACGATGGCGAGCGCTACCCGGACGGGACCGGATGGGGCACGCCGTTCTGGCGCCGCTCGGCCGAGCCGTTCGCGGAATTCACCCGCGTCGGCCCCTATCCCGGTTTGCTGCTCGCCCGCGCCGTGGCGCCGGCGATGATCGCGGCGGGATCGGGCCTGATCGCGCTGGTCTCCTTCGGCACTGAGGAGGGCTACCTCGGCGACGTCTACTACGACCTCGCCAAGGCGACGACGAACCGCCTCGCCTTCGCCTTCGGGGAGGAGCTGCGCCCGCACGGCGTCACCGCGCTCGCCCTTTCGCCGGGCTTCGTGCGGACCGAGCGCGTCTGCGACCTCGGGCAGGGCGCGCTCGCCACCGAGAGCCCGCTCTATGCCGGCCGCGCGCTGGCGGCGCTCGCCGCAGACCCCGACGTGATCGCCCGGTCGGGCCGGGTGATCCACGCCGGCGACATCGCGGCGGAATACGGTTTCACGGATGCCGACGGGACGCAGCCTGCCCGCTTCCGGATCAAGCCCTGACACGCAACGCCCGACCCACGCGCGGAGGAAGCGATGACCGGTACCCTGGCCGACAAGACCTTGTTCATCACCGGCGCCTCGCGCGGCATCGGGCTCGCCATCGGCCTGCGCGCGGCCCGCGACGGGGCCAACGTGGTGATCGCGGCCAAGACCGAGACGCCCCACCCCAAGCTCGAGGGCACGATCCACACCGCCGCCGCCGCGATCGAGACGGCCGGCGGCCGGGCGCTGCCGCTGGTGGTCGACGTGCGCGACGAGGATTCGGTGCGCGACGCCTTCGCGCGCGCCGCGGAGACGTTCGGCGGCGTCGACATCGTGGTCAACAACGCCAGCGCGATCTCGCTGACCCCGACGCGCCAGACCGAGATGAAGCGCTTCGACCTGATGCATCAGATCAACACGCGCGGGACCTACATGGTCTCGAAATACGCGCTTCCCTATCTGGAAAAGGCGCAGAACCCGCACATCCTGATGCTGTCGCCGCCGCTCGACATGGCGGAGAAGTGGTTCTCGCCGCACCTCGCCTACACGATGGCGAAGTTCGGGATGTCGCTGTGCGTGCTCGGCCTCGCCGGCGAGCTGCGCAAGGCCGGCATCGCCGTGAACGCGCTGTGGCCGCGCACCACCATCGCGACGGCGGCGGTCAACAACCTGCTCGGCGGCGAGGCGCTGATGCGGGCGAGCCGCACCCCCGAGATCATCGCCGACGCGGCCCATACCCTGTTTCTGAAGCCGGCTCGCGAGATCACCGGCCAATTCCTAATCGACGACACGTTCCTGTCGCAGAACGGCGTCACGGATTTCTCGCAATACCGCGTCACCGCGGGCGTGCCCCTTGCGCCGGACTTCTTCGTGCCGGATGCAAGCGCGCCGCCGCCCCACGCGCTCGACTGAGCGCGTTCGTCCCTGAACGGCGCTCGCGTGAGCGCCCCCGCCCATGACGGCGCTCGACAGAGCGCCCATCCCCAGGTTCGCTCTTCGTGATCTTCATCCACCAGCCGGTCACCGGCACCGGCCAGATGCTGCTGGAGCGCCGCCCCCTCGAGCTGCAGGACCCGATCCCCGACGACACCGTCTGGCTCGACATGATCAAGCCGACGCGGGAGGAGGACCTCAAGGTCGAGGCCTTCATGGGCATCCAGGTGCCGACGCGGGAGGAGATGAAGGACATCGAGCCGTCCGAGCTGCTCTACGTCGAGGACGGCGCCCGCTACATGACCGGCCGCGTGCTCTCGAAGGTCAGCGACTCGGAGGATCCGGGGCTCGCCGGCATCACCTTCATCCTGCAGGGCCGCAAGCTCGTGACGGTGCGCTACGAGGAGCCGCAAGCGTTCCGGATGTACACCCAGCGCGCCGGCCGGGCGACCGGCAGCGGGCCGACGGGGACGCCTTCGGGCGAGACCATCCTCGCCGGCCTGATCGAGGCGGTGATCGACCGCGCGGCGGACGTGCTCCAGCTCCAGGGCGAGCGCATCGACCGGCTCTCGGGCAAGATCTTCGAAGTCCAGGCCGACCCGAGCGCGCGCAACACCGCGCTCCAGGACACGCTCCGCGCCCTCGGCCGCCACGGCGACCTGATCTCGAAGCAGCGCGAGAGCCTCGTCTCGATGGAGCGCATCCTGCTCTCGCTCTCGGCCACCTACCGGACGGCCAAGGCCCCGCGCGAGCTGCGCGAGGACGTGCGCTCGACCCTGCGCGACCTGCAATCGCTCGAGGAGCACGCGACCTTCCTGTCCTCGAAGATCCAGTTCCTGCTCGACGCGACCCTGGGGCTGGTGAACCTCGAGCAGAACAACATCATCAAGCTGTTCTCGGTCATGGCGGTGGTGTTCATGCCGCCGACGCTGATCGCTTCGATCTACGGGATGAACTTCAAGACCATGCCGGAGCTCGACTGGAGCTTCGGCTACCCGATGGCGGTGGTGATGATGGTCGTCGCCGCCGTGCTGCCTTACGTGTTCTTCCGCTGGAAGAAGTGGCTCTAGACGGCCGCCGCGCGCCGCCGCGGGCGGCGATCGCCGGCGGATAGGAACCTTTCGGGATGTGCGGACGCTTCTTCATCGCCCAGGCGCCCGAACGCTTCGCCGAATTCTACGGCTACCCGGAGCGCCCAAACTTCCCGCCGCGCTACAACGTGGCGCCGACGCAGCCCGTGCCGATCGTGATCGCCGAGGGCGGCGCGCGGCATTTCCGGCTGGTGCGCTGGGGATTCTGGCCGAGCTGGCTGAAGGACCCCAAGACCTTTCCGCTGGTGATCAACGCGCGGGTCGAGACCATCCTTGAGAAGGCGACCTTCCGCGGCGCGGTGCGCCACCGCCGCTGCGTCTTCCTGGCCGACGGCTTCTACGAATGGCGGCGCGAGGGCACCGGACGCAGCGCGGTGCGGACACCCTTCGCGATCCGCCGCGCGGACGGCGCGCCGATGGCGCTCGCCGGCCTGTGGGAATCCTGGCTCGGGGCGGACGGCTCGGAGATCGACACGGCGGCCATCGTCACGACGGGGGCCAACGGAACCATGGCGGCGGTGCACGACCGGATGCCGGCGATCCTCGCGCCGGAGCAGGTCGCACCCTGGCTCGACACCCGCGCGGTGGATCAGGCCGAGGCGGCGGCCCTCTGCCGGCCATGCCCGGACGACTGGCTCCGCCTCGACCCGGTCTCCGACCGGGTGAACGCCGTTCGCAACGACGACGCGGCGTTGATCGAGCCGGTCGGCCGGCCTCAGCCGGCCATCCCACCGGCGGATCGTCCAGCAGCCGAACAGCCGCGGTCCAGCGACGAGGACGCGCAAGGCAGCCTGTTCTGAACCGGCACACGCGATAACCGAAACGTGAGGCCGACATACAACTTATGTTGGTGTCACTTCTCGCCGGCCGAGTGAACGTGCAGCATCCAACCGCCCTATGATCCTTTCTCGTTGGTTGGGGCGCGGCAGCCGTGCCCCCGACCCTATCGAGGCACGACGTGGCCGGCGTTTGCGCACCGGGTCCACGAAAGCCTGATGCTCAGGTCACGCGACAAACAAATCTGAACATCAGACGTTGATTTGACGCAAAACTGTCAGTGCCCTATCGTCTATTGCTTTCGCATTTGCACGATCATCGATTTCATCACCTGCGAGATCATATCCATGATTGCTTATCGATGCGAGAAAGCAGCTCTCAAGACCCGGATCCGACAGAGCCGTCGGCGCATCGGCCATTCGAACGATCTGATGGCGCTGTCCCGCTTGGCGATCGATCGGTCGCGCGAGGCGATCCGATCCTCGAGCACGCGTTTCGCCCCGGCGTGGCAGGAACCGAAGCATGCCGTCTCCGTCGGCGCCGTCCAGACTCTCCTGGCCGACATGAACGGCGAGGCGCTCGATGCGGTCGTCGAGGACTTCTCCGCCGCCTACCGCGAAGCTGTGGCGACCGGGAACGACGACGCCGCCGACATCGTGCGGAAGGCCCTGGTGATCCTGGGTCGCCATCTCGCCAACAGCCTTGGGCCGAAGGCGGCCGGAGTCTCGATAAATTGATTGGCTCCGTGGGAGGCCGTGCCTATGAGGTCGTCTTGTGAAAAAGCCGGATGCCCATCTGTCCATCGCGCGCGCGAGCCTCGAGCGGATCGCGCAAACGCTCGATGAGCCGGTCAGCACGTTCTTCACGGGGGGCGAGCCCGAATCCCGAGAGGCCGAGACCTTGGCCCTCGTTCGAGCCTTCGACCGCATCAGGGATCCGCAGGCCCGCGCCCGGTGCCTGACCTTCGTGACGGCCGAGGCCGACCGCTCGTAGCCGGCCCCACCCCGTGTGCGGCCCGGCGCCGTCGCGGCGACCGACCCGCACGGAGCGACGAGATTCGACCACTTTCCTGCCTCCGGGAGGCGGGACGCTCCCGTCGCGCCGGCTCGCGCGTCCGCGCGGGCTCGGTAGCGTGTCGAGGCGGCCGCCGGCCGCTACAGCCGGCGCTTGACCGCGACCGCCCTGCGGAACACCCCGACCATCTCGACGTGGCCCGAGTACCAGAACTGGTCCACCGGGGTGACCCGCTCCAGGCCGAAGCCCGCCGCGACCAGGGTCGCCGCGTCGCGGGCGAAGGTCCCGGCGTCGCAGCTGACGCCGACGGCCAGCGGCACCTTGGATTCCGCGATCTGCTTCGCCTGCGCCTGTGCGCCGGCCCGCGGCGGATCGAAGACCACGGCGTCGTAGCCGTTCAGATCGTGGGCGAGGACGGGGCGGCGGAACAGGTCGCGGGCTTCCGTGGTGACGCCCTTCAGGCCGAGCGCGGAGCGATAGGACCGCGCGATGCCCGCCAGCGCGCCGGCCTCGCTCTCGACCGCGTGGACGGTGGCGGTGCGCGCCATCGCCAGGGTGAAGGGCCCGCAGCCGGAGAACAGGTCGACGGCGCGCTTGGTCTTCTTGGTGAAGGCGTCGCGCACCAGCCCGGACAGCGTCGCCTCGCCGGCCGCCGTCGCCTGGAGGAAGCCGCCCGGCGGCGGATGGAGGCGCGCGTCGCCCGAGGCCACCGTGACGGCCTTGCGCTCCACCACCACGTCGCCGTGCAGCGACAGGCGGGCGAGGTCGAGCTCTCCGGCGAGCCGCACCAGCGTGGCGCGCACGCCGGCCTCGACCGGGCCGTGGCCGCGCAGGTCCACGTCGAGCCCGGCCTCGGTCGCGGTCACCGCGACGTCGAGGGGCTTTCGCCCGTGCCCGAGGGGCGCACTGAGCGCCCGCGCGATCTCGGGGGCCCGATGCAGGGCCGGCACCGTGATCGGGCAATGGTCGATCGCGACGAGGGCGTGGCTGCGCGCGGCCATCAGCCCGGCCTCGGCCCGGCCCTCGACCTCGCGGACGTGCAGGGTGATGCGCCGGCGGCCCTCGCCGTGGGCGTCGATCAGCGGATCGGGAGCGCGGTCGAGCCCGGCCTGGGCCAGGGCGTTGGCGACCTGCGCGTATTTCCAGGCGGCGTAGGGCTCGGGCGCGAGGTGCTGTGTCGCGCAGCCGCCGCAGCGGGTGAAGTACGGGCAGATCGGGGCGATCCGATCGGGCGAGGGCGTCTCGATGCCGAGGAGCTCGCCGCGCCCGCCGTCGCGCCGGATCGCGACGCGCTCGCCCGGAAGCGCGAAGGCGATCGCCGTGCCGTCTTCGGCGATGCCGTCCCCGCGCGCGCCGAGGCGACGGATCGTGACGGTTTCAGATGCGGTCATCGGGTCTTTCGTGCGGTCGATCGGCGCGTGCGCCGACGAGGAATTCGGTGTTGCCGTCCCCGCCCCGGACGGGGGAGGGGATCAGGCCGAGGATCGTGAAGCCGAGGCCGGCGAGGGTGCGGCGCACCGCATCGCAGACCTCCGCGTGGACGGCGTCGTCGCGGACGATGCCGCCGCGGCCGACGCGCTCGCGGCCGGCCTCGAATTGCGGCTTGATCAACGCGATCAGGTGCGCGCCCGGCGCCAGCAGCCCGGCCACCGCCGGCAGCACGAGGCGCAGGGCGATGAAGCTCACGTCGATGCTGGCAAGGCAAGGGGCAGGGTCGAGGCTGCCCGGCGCGAGGGTTCGGATGTCGGTCCCTTCGCGGTTCGTGACCCGTGGGTCGGCGCTCAGACTGGCGTGAAGCTGGCCGTGCCCGACATCGACCGCGACGACCCGCGTCGCGCCGCGGCGCAGGAGCAGGTCGGTGAAGCCGCCGGTCGAGGCGCCGACGTCGAGGCAGGGGAGGCCGGCCGGATCGAGGCCGAAGGCGTCGAGGCCCGCCTCGAGCTTCAGGCCGCCGCGCGAGACGAAGGGGTGGGGCGCGCTGGCCTC
>NZ_VRVH01000016.1:0-43784 GCF_008040095.1 Methylobacterium sp. WL6
GATCCGCATCCATGCGGCGGTGACGGGCTCGGCTTTTTTTTTTTTTGATACGGCGAGCTCCGTGTTCTTCACGTAAGGTGTCGTGGGGAGCGTCAGATGTGTATTAGAGTCTGGTTTGGTTTTCGCGGTTTCATCGGGGGTCGCCGGATAAGGGGGCCGTCATGTTGGGGAGGGTTTTCGCGGTCGTCAGCGCGTGGGCTTGTTGGCCGCGGTCATGCGGTGATCCAGTGTCGCGAGGACGGCCTGCAGAGCGCCGGCGAGGCCATCCTCGTGGCGTGCGCCGACCTCGAACAGCCGTCGAACCACCCTGCCGAGCAGGGCGTCGGTGCAGACCGCGCGCGGGGGCGGGTCCTCGAACGAGGGGTAGGTACGAACGGGTCGATTTGGGATGTCGGGCATGACGGTCGCCTCGGGACGGAGGCGAGCGGGCGCAGGGGCGCCGGTCAGGCCTCGTCGACGGAGAAGTGAAGCGGGTGGCTGCCCAGGGCGGGCACGCGCGTCATGGCTATGAGGCGACGGTCGGTATGCATGATCTCGTCCTCCTCCATACATTTCGTCGACTGGGCGCCGACGAGCTTGATGACGGGAACGACATAAGAACGTCCAAGTGTTCAAGCAAGCTTAAATCGATCTGCCACGGTCCAAAAAAGCGAAGGCTGTGGATCCGGTGGAGATATCGCCCCGGTGTCGTTCATGGACGCGACCGTTCGGCCGCTCGCCGCGGACCCGAGAGCGGTTGATCCGTCGCGCTGTCCTGGATCTTGTCGCCTGGGCCTTTCGGGCATCGATGCTAGGGTTCACTCAGGCTCGTCCGGCAGAAGACGTAAGCTGGCTTCGACGGACGGCGCGCAAAGGGGGGCAAATTGGGACTGACGGCACCGAAGCGGAGGGCGTTCCTGAACACACTGGAACTCAGGTTGCGGCGGAGCTATGGCGCCGACCTGCAGAGGTTTTTCGGCGCGTTGATGTCCAGGGTGCATAGAGAAAACTTTGAGGCGGCCGGCACTGATTACTCGCGCGGCGACCTCCAGTGCGATGGCCGCCTCGTGGACCCCGAGACGATCTTTGCTTGCTACGGTCCCGCGAACGCCGGAGCGAACGCGACCGAGGCTTCCATGAGGACCGCGGTGGCGAAGGTCCGATCCGATTTCGAGGGTGCCATGAGGAACTGGCCGGGCATGACGGCCTGGGTTTTCGTGACGAACTACCTCGAAACCCCGGCGCAGATGCTCAAGGAGGTCGCCGCGCTGCGGGACGCGTTTCCCGCGATCAAGATCACGACGTTCGCGAAGGACTCGTTCGAACGTGTCCTCCTGAGCCTCGAAATCGATGAGATCGAGGACCTCTTCCTGGGGGATATGACCGACGAGGATTTCCGCAACATCGAGGCCAGGGACATCATGGCGGTGGTGAGGGACGTGATGGCGAACGTCGGCGTTCGCCATGAGCTCGACGAGCCGCCCAAGCCGGTCCCTGAGGGAAAGCTGGAATTCAACGAGCTCTCGTCGCTGACCCGGGACCGCATCGCGAAGGGCTTCGCGGGCGTCCCGATGGTCAAGCGGCTGTTCGCCGATTATCCGGACCCGTTAGTCCCGCCCGATCTCGCCGCCGCCTATCGCTCGAAGTACCAGGAGCTTGAGCTGCAGGGGTTGGCGCCGGGCGACATCATGGACGGGCTCTACTTGTTCACGATCAACGGACATCCCGCGACGACGTCGCGCGAGGCCGCGGTGTGGACGGTCATCGCGTATTTCTTCGAGGCCTGCACCATCTTCAGGGAACCCCCCGTCGCGGAGAAGGCGGCGTGATCCTCCCCGGCAAGCACCTGCGTCCCGACCGCGCCCTGCTTTCGGTGGGTGGGGACATCCTGTCCGTGCTCTCGGCGCCCGCCCCGGTCTCCGAGATCTGGGAACGTGTGCTGGCGGAGCGGGCGACGCGCGAGAACGCGTCGCCGTTGCCGTTCGACTGGTTCGTGCTGGCGATGTCGCTGCTCTATGCGATCAAGGCCGTCGATCTCGTGGATGGGCTCGTCGTGAGGGCAGGTCCATGATCAGGGCCGTGACCTCGACCATACCGACCTTCAAGTCGCTGGCGTTCCATCAGGGCCTGAACGTCCTCCTTGCGGACGTCACGCCCGCATCGACCGACAAGCAGACGCGCAACTCGGTCGGCAAGACGAGCCTCGTAGAGGTGATCCATTTCCTCCTGGGCAGCAACGCCGACAAGTCCTCCACCTTCAAGAAGCCCGGCATCGTGGAGCATTCCTTCACGGGCGTGATCACCGTGCGGGGACGCGATCTGCGCGTGACGCGATCCTGCGGCGAGGACCGGAACGTCAGGTTGAGAGACGTTACGGACCTGCCGCTCGCCGAGGCTGTCTCCGATGACTACGACGGGCCCTCGCGGGTGGTCGCGCTCGAACAATGGCGGACGGAACTCGGGCAGGGCTGGTTCGGGCCCCCGTCCAATGGATCGAACCGTGGGTTCGAAAGCGGCTTTTCGCCCACCTTCCGGTCGATGATCGGGTATTTCATCCGGCGACGGAAATCCGGCGGCTTCAACGCCGTCGAGAAACAGAACTTCGATCAGCAGCCCTGGGACTGGCAGGTGAACCTGTCGTACCTCCTCGGCCTGGGCTGGGAAGTCTCTCGCGAGTTCCAGGAGTTGCGATCGCGCAAGAAGCTGACGGGTACGCTGAGGCAGGCGATCAAGGAGGGCGAGCTCGGGTCGCTGTTCGGAACGGTGGGCGAGATCAGGCCCGAGCTCGCCAGGACCCAGGAGCAGATCTCGAAGCTCAAGGTGCAGGTCGACACGTTCCGGGTGCACGAGAGCTACCGGGAGCTGGCCGACCGCGCCGGGCAGTTGAAGGACGCGATGTCCGATGCGGCCGTCGAGCTCGCGTCGCTTGAGGAGACCGTCACCTTCCTTCGGTCGGCCATGCTGGTGGAGACCCCGCCGGCCCACTCCTCCGTCGAAAGGTTGTACGGGGCGGTCGGGATCGAGCTGCCGGGCGTCGCCCTGCGGCGGTTCGACGAGGTCGAGAGGTTCCAGGCCTCGGTGACCGAGAACCGTCGCCATCATCTCTCGGGCCAGGTCGAGGAGGCCTCAGCGCGGAAGGTTGCGGTCGATGCCGCCCTGGGCCGGTACGACGAGGAGCGGTCGGAGATACTGAGAACGCTGGAGGGCAAGGGCGCGTTCGAGGACCTGATGCGGTTGCGCGAGGATCTTGGTCGGCTGACGAGCCGTGAGGAGACGCTGTCGAGCAAGCTGCAGCACGCCCTGATGCTGGAGAACAGCGTGAGCCAGCACAAGCTGGAAAGCGCCGCGCTGGAGCTGCGTCTGCAGGACGACCTGGCGCGGCACGAGGCCGTGATCCGGAAGGCGATGCTCCTGGTCGATGAATGCATCGGTGCGCTCTACGACGATCACAAGGGCAACCTGATCGTATCGGCCTCGAAGACCGGGCCGAAGCTGGAGGTCACGATCTCGGGCGGGGGCAACCTCGGCGGCATCGACATGATGAAGATCTTCTGCTTCGACATGATGCTGTTCCAAGTCGCATCCGCACGCTTTGCCGGCGGACCCGGGTTCGTCTTCCACGACAGCCATCTCTTCGACGGCGTCGATGCCCGGCAGGTGAAGGCGGCCATCAAGTTCGGTGCTACCGTCGCCGGCCGGGTCAGGGGCCAGTACCTGGTCGCGATGAACAGCGACGAGTTCAACCGCACCGGCCTCCAGAACGACCCTGCGGTCGCGAGCGCGATCCTGCCGGTTCGCCTGACGGATCACGAGACGGGTGGCCTCTACGGCTTCCGGTTCGATTAGGTACCTCGGACTGCCGCGAGCGGCTTCGGAGGCGCATGCAATGCGACTCCATGGAAAGCGGAAAGCGGTAAGCGCTTCCCCTCGTCCGCATTCCCGAAATTAAGGAGTCCTTGACCATGATTCCGCATGGCTCCCGTGATCGGCAGGGAACCAGGAAGCCATCGGAGCATCGCCTCAGGCACCGAATGCTTGCCGGGGCGTCGAGCGCGGTACCCATCTACACGGGCACCTGCTCCCCTACATTATGGCGGCAACGGGCGAACCCGTGCCACCGTCGATCCGCGTACCATCCCATGCCCGGACGGGCTCCTTGAGGGACGCCGGATCGATCTTCAGTCGCTCGGCCCAAGCCATCAGGCCCGGGGGCCGGTATGACGGGTTCTGCCGCCACCGGTCGAACACCGACCCATCGATGGTCTCGTTGATCCGCGCGGTCGTGAACTTGGTGCCGGTCCAGGGAGGCGGCCCCACCGGCCGATGGAACCGCTTGCTGATCGGACGAAGCCACCAGGGCGTGAAATTCGCGTAGGAGTCGGCGATCTCAGACTCCGGGTTTGTCGGGTCCGTCCCGAAGCCGGATCGGAACGCCAGCCCGTGGAGGGCGGCCTTCTCCATGAGCCAACGAAGGGGCGCCTGGGCGAGGATGTCGCTGGCGTACCCCCCGCCGACGTTCGCGTGCGCCCCGACGAACCAGCGCTGCTCGACCGCGTCGAGGGACCGGCCGGATGTGGCGGGCGCTCCTTTCTCGGTGGTGACCGTCCAGAAGGTCGGCTCGAACGTTGCCCGGTGCTCGTCGAGGGCGACGGCGTGGAAGGCGTGGAGGTTGGACTTGCGCAGGTGGGTATCCAGGAAGCGATACTTGGCCACCTTCGACCGCATGCTCGCCACGGGATTGCCGATTGAACCGACAGTGTCCCAGACGCCGACGAACTTGATGTCCGCCGCCACTGCGTGCGCGATCAGCCAGCGTTCCTCGATGTCCTTCGGAGGACCGCCATCGCCGGCCCGAAGGTCCCGTATGGTCCGGTCCTTGGCCCGGCGGTAGCGGGCGTAGAGCTGCTCGATGGACAAGGGCGCCCCCGGCCTCAGCACCCCGCACTTCGCGATCAGGCCAGAGAGGCTTCGCGCGGCGTAGGCCCCTCGGCTGAACCCGAAGATGAAGATTTCGTCGCCCTCGTCGTAAGCCTGGGCGAGCCAGGCGTAGGCGTCGATGATCTCGTTATCGAGCCCGTAGCCGCCAAGGCCGCCGCGCGCCTTCTCGCCGAAACGGGTGCCGACGCCTTGCCCGTAGTAGACCATCTGGTCCTTAGCCAAGGGATCGCACAGCGACTTCAGGCGCCAGACATTCGTGTTGTTGCCGAGCGTGTTCCAGGTCCCGTCGAGGAAGATGGCGAGGCGCTTCAAGTTCGATTTCCCTCCAAAGGCCCACCATCACGGAGGCCGCCGCGCGTCCGGGGCGTCAGTTCGCGTTGCTGCGGTATTCCCGGCGCAGCAGCGTGATGAAGTCCTCGACGAGGTCGACGGCGTCGTGGGTGAGGGCCGAACGGGTCCGTAGGGCCGGCGTCAGCCTCACGGGTCCAGGCTCGTCCCGACCCATGCCGTAGCTCATGCTGCCGCGATTGCGCGACGCTTCCGCCCGGGTCTGCCAGGCCAGCATCTGCGCGTCGCCGATGGACGCGACCGGCACGACGTGGGTGATCTTTTGGGTGGGGTCCACCCTGTCGAGCACGGACACGGCGAACCGAAGCGCCTGACGCAGGAGGTCCGCGATATCTTCCTCGATCACGCCGCCCATCATGTCGTCCGCCCGCGGGATCGGAAGCGCGAACAACAGGTCGGCCTGAGGTGTAAGGGTGAAGGAGGTCTCTCGCTCCTGGCGGATGACGAGCGATCCGTCCTCGACCGCTTCCTTGACGCCTTTGGTCCGGTCGAGGATGCGCAGGGGACCGAACATGGCGGCCTGCGACAGCTCCTCGGCGAGCGTGCGGTCCTCGATCCGGCTCGGGCGAAGGATCGCCTGGGTGGGCCCGCAGGCGAAGGCGACGTTCAGGTTTCGGCCCATCGACGAGTAGCCGCGCCGTTCCTGGGGCAACATGGACAGCGCCCGTTCGACGAGGCTGCCCTCGTTCACCGGCCCCGCGGCGCGGGAGAGCATGACCTCGTGGATCGCGCGCCCGATCTTGGCCTGGAGTTCCTCCGGGGTCGTGAAGCCCCCGCGAAAAAGGCCGCCGACCCATTCCTGCGCCTCGGTCACGAATGCCGCCTCGTCGGCATCGCGGTCGACGCCATCCTGGACGAACGCGATCACCGGGCGGGACTGGCGGGCTTCCCGGTATTCCTCGTGGGTCGCCGAGAGGCCGGAGGGCTGCTTGGCCCCGTAATCCTTGCCGAGGATCAGCACGACGATGCCGGCCTGCCTGATGCCTTCGAGGCAAGCGACCTGCGGCGAGGTCGGCATGGCCCCGAAGTCCTCGGCCATGATGACCTCGTGACCGAGGCCGACGACGGCGGCCCGCGCCGCGGTCCGTATCGGACCCATGCCACCGATCAGCGAACTGATGAATACCTTCAAGGATGCCCCCTGCAACGATCCGGAGCAGAAGCTCCAGCTGGGTGGGCCGTCGATCAAGTCGACGTGGACACGGGCCAAAGCCGAACCTGGGCGCGCAGGCCCTCGGCGCACCGCTAAGCCAACGTGCCCGCCTAATGGACGTTCCTAATCTGTTCCAAACGAGTCGGTTGGGAGTTGCGCCTAGAGCATCGAGCCTTCCCCGCGCGAATGGCGGACAGACAAAGCTGGATCAGGCGGTTCCCTCGATCAGGCTTCGGATACGGCTCGCGAGGGCCTCCAGGGCGAAGGGCTTCACCAGGATCTCCATGCCGGGGGCGAGGTGGCCGTGGTTGAGCGCGGCGTTCTCGGCGTAGCCGGTGATGAACAGCACACGCAGGCTCGGGCGCGAGACCTTGGCGGCGTCGGCCATCTCGTCGTGACCTCGGGGCGCCAGCGTTTCGCCGACGGGGAAATCCCGGACCACGGCCTGTTCGTGCCCAAGCCCTACAGCGCGGACCAAGTCATCGACGCGATCCACGACGCCGTCTGAGCGACGTCCGGGTCCTTCGTCCGCTGGTGGCCAATCATCGAGATCCGATCGGTGGCAGCCGCCGCGAACGCCCGTGACGGGTGGTTATGCGTTCGGACGCTTTCGAATGACGAGACATCGAAGCGGACACCGTCGTCGTACCAGCCGATAGCCCAGCGGTTGTGCGGGACTTTCCTGCGTCTGGGCTCGTGTTCCATTCGGTCGTCCGTGAAAGGTCCGTCGGGAAAGACCGAACCGTCCGGGGGGTGTCAGAGAACCGATCTGCCTGAGTCGCATTCACGACAGTAAGGCCCAGCCAACGTCCGAGGAGCGCTTGCTTCCGGGCGGGTCCGGCATCGGGAGACGGCTGGGCGGCAGCCTGACTCAGCGAGTGACCAAGCACGGTCGAGGCTACAACCGAAGGATAAGCATGACCTACCTGCGCTACGCCCCCGACATCGAGCAGCCCGCTCCGGACGAGCAGGAGACCATCGACGGCATCATCAAGGGCATGACCCAGCAGTCGGAGACGGTCGAGAAGCGCGAGCACCACGCGGTCCGCGCCAGCCACGCCAAAAGCTCGGCTTGCGTCACGGGCGAGCTGACGGTCGCTGCCGGCCTGCCGCCGGAACTGGCGCAAGGGCTGTTCGCCACGCCTGGTAGCCATCCCGTCGCGGTACGCTTCGCGCAGGGCCCGGGCGAGACGCTGGGCGACCGGGTGTCGACCCATCGCGGCATGTCCATCAAGGTCTTCGACGTTCCCGGAGAGAAGCTCCCCGGCCATTCCGTCGACACCCAGGACTTCGTGCTCGCAACCGGCACGACCTTCCCGTCCGGCACGGCGGCCGGCTTCCTGCGCGACGGCACGGTCATCGGCAAGTCGACCGGCCTGCCGGAGGGCGTGAAGAGCGCGGTCTCCTCCACCATGCGCAACCTCAACAAGGCGCTCCATGCCTTCGGCACCGAGAGCGCGCTCGCCGACTTCTTCGGGCACCCCTACAGTCACCCTCTGGCGGACAGCTACTTCAGCCAGGCGCCGGTGCGGTACGGCGATTACGTGGCCAAGCTCGCGGCCGTTCCCACGGCCGAGGCCCAGCGCGCGCTGTCCGAGTGGAGGCTCGATCCGCACCAGGACGAGGACGGCTTCCGGCACGCGACGGTCGCCTTCTTCCGAGAGAACGAGGTGGTGTTCGAGCTGAGGGCGCAGCTCTGGGCGGATGCCGAGCGGCAGCCCATCGAGGACGCCTCGGTCGACTGGCCGGTCTCGGTCAGCCCCTACCGGACGGTGGCGACGCTCCGCCTTCCGCGCCAGGACGCCTACTCACCGGAGCGGGTGCGCTACTTCGACGAGGTGATGACCTTCCGCCCCGCGCACAGCCTCGCTGCGCACCGGCCGCTCGGATCGGTGATGCGGGCGCGGTTGCGGGTCTATCGGGCACTGAGCGACTTCCGTCACCGCGAGAATGGCGTGGCGGCCGAGGACACCGCCGGCATCGACCGCATCCCAGCTTGAGGAACGGCGCGATCAGCGCATCCACAAAAGCCGTGCAGTTCAGAGTGGAAGCCCCAGCGCTCGGTGCTGGTCATCCTCACACCACTTCCTCCGGAGGCATTTATGGATCTCGGCATCAAGGGGCGGGTCGCCGTCGTCACGGGGGGCAAGTCGGGCATGGGCCGCTCGACCGCCGAGCACCTGTTGCGGGAGGGCGTTCACGTCGTCCTGACTGACAAGGAAGGCCCGGAGTTGGAGGCGACCGCCGCGGAGCTGTCCGCGCTGGGACAGGTTCGCGCCGTCCAGGCCGACCTCAGCGAGGCCAAGGGCATCGAGGTGCTCGCCGCCTTCGCCAACATGGCCTTCGACGACAAGCCGACCATCCTCGTCTGCGCCGCCGGCATCACCGGGGCATCCGGGGATTTCCTCGAACTCACGGACGACGACTGGCTGGAGGCGATCCAGACCGACCTGATGGCCGGCGTGCGTGCGACCAGGGCCTTCATCCCGCACATGCGCAAAGCCGGCTGGGGCCGCGTCGTGCTGTTCTCGTCGGAAGACGCGGTCCAGCCCTACGTCGAGGAGCTTCCTTATGCGGCCGCGAAGGCGGGCGTCCTGAACCTCGCCAAGGGTTTGTCCAAGGCCTACGGGCCGGACGGCGTACTCGTGAACGCGGTCGGGCCGGCCTTCATCGCCACGCCGATGACCGACGCCCAGATGGAGAAGAAGTCGAAGGAGAAGGGCATCTCCTTCGACGAGGCTGTCCAGAAGACGCTGGATGAGGAACGTCCCGGCATCGTCGCCAAGCGGCGCGGCAAAGCCGAGGAAGTCGCCGCAGCCGTGACGTTCCTCTGCTCCGAGCAAGCCAGTTTCATTACCGGCGAGTTCCTGCGGGTCGATGGGGGGTCGGTGATGACCATGGGAGCCTGAGACGCCGGACGGTAACTCATCCCAAGTCAGGGGAGCTCAGGCGTCGCCAAGGTCGCCTGACGATCGCGATGCCGGGGCGGCGTTTGGCATCCCCGGCGCTCAACCGGTCCCAACCGCCATGGCGGGCGGACCGACAGGCGATGGCGAGGGCTAGGTCTGGAACGGGACCGGTCGGTCACGAGCGGATCTTCGTCCTCGCAGGCAGGGTCGTTCTCGACTCCGAGGGAAGCGGGACGCGGGATGCGCTTCCCGTTGCTCATTTCTGGAATCAAGGATTCCTTAACCATGAACGGCTGCACCTCGTCGAGGCTGCCCTTGAGGAGGCGGTGATCGTGCGAAGGTCCGCTCGGAGACAGACTTTGCCGGTGGATCCCGTTCGCCTGCCGCTTGCGGCAGGGACGGAAGCGATGCGATCGACACGTCACACAAGGAGCGCGCGACCGATGAAAGCCAGGGACCACAATCCGATCCCCTGACCCCGGAGCGCCGCGCATAGCGAGAAAGCCTCCGTCATTCCGGAGGCCCAAATGCCCAGAACCCTCTTCTCCGCCGACACCCATTTCGGCCATCGCAGCATGCTCAGTCCACGCATGCCTCGACCCCGTCCGTTCGAGACCATCGAGGCCCACGACGAGGCCCTGGTCGCCGCCTGGAACAAGGCTGTCAGACCGGACGACATCGTCTGGCATCTCGGTGACTTCGCCTACAAGTGCGGCCTGAGTTACGCCGCATCCATCAAGGCGCGCCTGCACGGCCGCATCCACCTAATCCGGGGCAACCACGATTTCGGACTTGGTGACCGCCTCGAATGGGCGGGACCCGTCGTCGACGTGCAACGGGTTTTCGTCCAGGACCCGGGCATGCCCGAACGCGTCGCCCTTTGGGCCAGCCACTACGCGCACGTGACGTGGCCCAATGCCTGGCACGGCGACCTCCACGTCTACGGCCATTCGCACGGCGGCATTCCGGCCACCCGGACGAGCCTCGACGTCGGCGTCGATTGCTGGGAATGGCGTCCCGTGACGTTGGGAGAGATCATGGCGAGGATGGCGGAAGCCCCTTCCCCCGACCCGTCGCGTTGAGGCCGTTGCTGCGATGCCCGTGAGCCGGCAGCGCTCACAGCCCGATTTTGAACCATGACGCCGAGACCATGGGCGGGGCTGGTTTCAGGGAGCCGGCGTATCCTCGGCCTGCAGTCCCCTGAGGGGCGCATCAATGGTGCAGGCGACGCCGGTTACCGGATAGGACAGGTCGACCTCGCCGCCGAAATTCCCGGCCAGGCCCCGTCCGATCAGCCGCGTCCCGAACCCGGTGCGTGTCGGCGGTACCACGGCAGGCCCGCCCTCCTCCAACCAGCGCAGAACGCAGTGGGGCTCGCCTTCCACGTCTCGAAGTCGCCAAGTGATCGATACCTGACCGTTCGCCGTTGAGAGCGCTCCGTACTTGGCGGCGTTGGTCGCGAGCTCGTGGAGCATGAGCGACAGCGACATCGCCGCCTTGGCCCCGACCGTGAACGTCGGTCCCTCAAGGACGAACCGCTCCGGATTGTCCTCGTGGGTTTGCAGGGCGCTCCTGATCAGGATTTCGACCGGGGCTGCGCCGACCGCGCCGCCGAGCAGCAGGTCATGCGACTTGCTCAGAGCGATCAGGCGGCCTGCCAGGACCTCCTTGGCGGTATCCAGGTCGGTGGCCGTACGCATGGTCTGGGTCGCGATGGACTGGACCATGGCCAGCATGTTCTTCATGCGGTGGCTGAGTTCCAGGTTCAGCGTCCGCTGCCGCTCCTCCGCCTCGATCCGGGCCAGGGCCGCGCGGGTCCGGTCCGCGACGTTGTTGGCGAAGCTGATTTCCTCGGGCTTCCAGGCGTAGGGGACATCCTTGAGGGCGTAGAGCATGGCGACGAACCGGCCGTGCTCCATCAGCGGCAGGTTGAGGAGCGAGCGCACGTGGAGGGCCGCCAGGGCCCCGGCATCGGTGGCAGTCCGAGGATCGTCGGTGACATCGTCGATGATCACGGCGTGACCGCCCTTCAGGGCGTCGATGTACGAGCCGTAGTCCCGGAAGCCGTGAACGCCCCCGATGCCGGGAATACCCGCGGCCGTCCATCCCTCGCCGATGGCGATGCTCTCCCTGTCGTGGTCGACCGTCCCGTAGCCGGCGTGGGACAGACCCAGCGTCCGACCGAGGATCTCGGCTGCGAGCCTCGCAATCTCGGCCGGATCGTTCGTGTTGCGCAGCCGATCGCCGAGTTCGACGAGGGCCGTGCGGCGCGCATCCGCCCATTTGCGGTCGGAGACGTCGATGAACATCGCGGCGAAGCGTCGTTCCGTCTCGCGGTAGGCGCGGACCTCGAACACGCGTCCGAGCTCGGGCACCGCGATCTCGAAGACCTCCGGCATCCCGGTCTCGACCACCCGTGCGTAGGTCTCAATCGGCCAGTTGGGGATGTCCGGGATGAACTCGCGGATAGTGCGCCCCACGGTCTCCACGGGCAGGCCGGACTGCGCGGCGAAGGCCGGATTGATCTCGACGAAGCGGTAATCGAATGGTTGGCCCGCCTCGTCGCGGATGATCTCGCCGCTGAAGAAGCCCTCCTGCATGCCCTCGAAAAGGCCACGCCAGCGCTTCTCGCTGTCGGCGATCAACTGGTCGGAGGCGCGTTGGACTGTGACGTCGCGCGAGACCACGAGCAGACGCTCGGGCCGTCCATCGGCGTCGCGGATCGGCGTGACCTGTACGTCCCACCACTTCGGGGTGCCCTTCAGCGTGTCGGCCTGGCCCTGGAAGTGGCCCGTCCCGCCGGCCAGCGCCGACCACAAGGCGGTCTTGGCGTCCGCCCGAGCCTGACCCTGCCAGAACGCGGTCCAATCGCGGCCCATCAGCTGGTCGAAGTTGTCGGCCTCCATCACGGCGAGGCCGCCCTCGTTCATGAAGGTCAACCTGGCGTCGGGATCGAGCACCTTGATGCAGTCTGCCGAGGAGGACAGCACGCCGCGCATGAACGCGGCGTCGGCCTGCTCCTTGGCGGCGGCGTTCCTCTGCTGCGTGCGGTCGCGCAGGATCTTGAGGAAGCCCTCGTGCCGGCCTTCCTCGTCCTTGAGCGGCATCATCTCGCCGTTGGCCCAGAACAGGGCGCCGTCCTTGCGCAGGTGCCAGCGCTCGTCGGTGCCACGTCCTTGCATCAGGGCCGAAGCCATCTCCTGCTCGGGGATGCCCTTCGCGACGTCCTCGTCGGTGAAGAACACGTGGGCGGGCTTGCCGCGCATCTCGGACTCGTCCCACCCGAGGATGCGCTCGGCCCCGGGTGACCAGCTCGTTACCATGCCCTCCATGTCCATCGAGACGATGGCATAGTCGACCGCGCTCTCAAGGATGGCCTTGTTGCGGCGGTCGCCCTCCTTGCGCAGCCGAAGCGAGCGCCGCAGTTCCAGGGTGGTGACGACCTGATGCGCCAACGTCCGCAGCACGAACGCCTGCGCTGGCGTGAGCCTGTTGGGCTTGGTGTCGAGGACGCACAGCGCACCGAGGGCCACGCCGTCCGGGGTCTTGAGTGGGGCGCCGGCGTAGAACCGGACCTGGGGCCCCTCGGTCACCAGGGGATTGGCTGCCGTTCGTTCGTCCAGGGTCAGGTCCTCGATCTCGAAGACGTCGTCCTGTTGCACGGCGTAGGCGCAGATCGACTGGGACAGGGGTGTCTCGGACTGGCCGAAGCCCGTCTCGGCCTTGAACCATTGCCGGTCGCCGTCGAGGAGCGAGATCAGCGACACCGGCATGCCGCAGGCATCGGACGCGACCTTCACGATGTCGTCGAACTCGGACTCCGCAGGCGTGTCGAGAATGGCGTAGCTGGCCATCTCGGCCTGCCTACGCTTTTCGACCTGCTCGTCCCGACCGAACATCAGCCCGCCCATCGTTCCCTTAGTGCCACTCCGGATACGAGGCCGGCTTAGGAGGGGTTTGCCCGCATTCGTCAGAGCCTACAATGGCATGCCGTCCACCAGCCCGGCCGGATCCCCATTTCATGGGACCGGACCGCGGCACGCCTCCGGTGGAAAGACCTTCGTGCGGTCAGGCGGTACCGACAGTTCGGGCGCCGTCGGCCTCGTTGAACGAGGTGAAGCGGTCCGATCCGTCGAGGGGGACGTCGAGGCTGCAGCGTAGCCCTTCCGCGGCGAAGTCGAGCCGGACCTTGCCGTCGAGCTCCCGGCTGACCCCACCCGTGATGAGGCGGGTGCCGAACCCACGCTTGCCTGGCTCCTGCACCGGCGGCCCCCCGCTCTCCCGCCACTCCAAAAGGAGGCGCTTGGCCCCGCTTTCCCCGGTGACGACGTTCCAGGAAACGTCGACGCGCCCAGCCTGGGTCGAGAGCGCCCCGTACTTGGCCGCGTTGGTGGTCAGCTCGTGCACCGTCATGCCGAGCGCCAGGACGTAGCGCGGCGGCAGGTCGAGGTCGGTCCCCTCCAGGTCGAAGCGGTGGTCCTGGTCGTCCCGGAAGGGGGAGAGCTCGTTCTCCAGCACCGTGCGCAGCGAGGCGCCGCCCCAATCGTCGCGCGAGAGCAGGTCGTGGGTCTTGGACAGGGAGAGGATGCGCCCCTCCAGCCGCTCGCCCCGGTCGTCGTCGCGGCGGGTCTGCCGCGCCAGCGACTGCACGGTCGTAAGGGTGTTGCGGACGCGGTGGTTCAGCTCGTGCAGCATCATCGTCTGCCGCTCCTGCAGGACGTGGCTGCGGGCCACCTCCTCGCGCAACTCGCCCTCGTGGCGTTGCAGCGAGGCAGCCATGGCGTCGAAGGCCTCGCCGAGCTGACCGAACTCGCCGGGTCCGGAGATCCCGGTCCGGGTCCCCAACTCGCCGGCACGCCAGGCACTGGCCGCGGCGAGCAGGCGGCGGACGGGCCGACGGATGAAGGCCCGACCTGCCATGAGCGCGGCCACGACCGCCAGGATCGCACCGAGGCCGATCAGCACGATCCCGCGCCGGGTCGCGGCATCGATGTCAGCGAAGGCCGTGACCGGCGACAGGCCAACCGCCACCGTCAGGGAGTCGAGATCCTCCGGCGAGGCTGGGGCTACCGCCGTGATGCGGGTGTCGCCGAGCAGGCCGGGCAGATCGGCGACGCCGCCGCGGTGGTCCGTCAGCGCCTCCCATAGGCTCGGGGGAAGCGGCTTGCCCGCCCACGCCTCGTGGTCCGGCAGTCGCACCAGGATCGTGCCATTTCGGTCCGCGACCGTGAGTGCGGCATTGGGCGGCAGCCCGGCGGTGGCCTGTCGCGCCGCGAGGTAGGATAGGTCGACGCTCGTGATGACGACGCCGTCCGGGAGACCGTCGCCGTCGTTGTCGGCAATAGCCTGCGCGAACTGGATGGTCGGCCGGCGGGTGACCCGGCCCATCACCACGTCCCCCGTGGCGAACCCGCCCGTGCGCATCGCATCCTTGAAGTACGAACGGTCCGCGACCGTGTAGGCACCCACGGGAGATCCGAGGGTGTTGCATCGGATGCGTCCGTCCGCATCGATGACCCCAAAGAAGATCGAACCGGGCACCTGCCCGACCACCGTGGCGAGGTAGGCCGTGCAGGCCTGTGCATCCTTGCCGCGGATCTCCGAAAGGCCGGCAAGGATGCCGAGCACCTGCCGCGCCCCGCGGCCGAACTGCCCGAGGTCGGCCGCGACGCTCCGGGCCGCACGCATCGCCTCGTTCCGGACGGCCTCGGCGCGGGCGGCGCGCAGCGCGTACTCGTTGTAGCCCTGGACGGCCAATGCCGGGATGAGGGCCAGGACGACCAGGCCCACGATCCGCTTCGTCAATGACATCGAGAGCTTCGTCCTGAGCCTAGGTACCCCCGTCGCGCGTCTCGGGATCTGCCCATTGAAGTAGGCAGGGCTCCCGGGATGGCCATGGCGATCCTGCCGATCCGTGAAGGACGCGGCCTCACGTGCGCTCCGCCGGCTCCTTGCGCCCCTCGATCATCGAGCGGATGCGGGCGGCCATAGCCTCTATCGGGAACGGCTTGGTCAGGACTGCCATGCCGGGTGCGAGTTGCCCGTTCCCGAGGATCGCGTTCTCGGCGTAGCCGGTGATGAACAGGACCTTCAGGTCGGGCCGCGACACCCGGGCGGCATCGGCCATCTGCCGGCCGTTCATCCCGCCGGGCAGGCCGACGTCGGTCACCAGCAGGTCGATGCGCACGTTGGACTGCAGCACCTTGAGCCCCGCCGCGCTGTCGCCCGCCTCGATGGCGGTGTAGCCGAGCTCCTCCAGGATGTCGGTCACAAGCATCCGCACGGTGGGCTCGTCATCGACCACCAGGACGGTCTCGCCCTGCTCCGAGCGGGGCAGCGGGTCGATCCCGGCAGAGCCTTCCTCGTCCTCGACCTCGCCATAGTGGCGGGGGAGGTAGATGCAAACGGTCGTACCCTGGCCTACCTCGGAGTAGATCCGCACCTGTCCGCCCGACTGCTGCGCGAACCCGTAGATCATCGAAAGCCCGAGCCCCGTGCCCTCGCCGATGGGCTTGGTGGTGAAGAACGGCTCGAACACCCGTGCGATCACCTCCGGCGACATGCCGGTGCCGGTGTCGGTGACGGAGAGCGACAGGTACTGCCCCGCCGGGATGTCCTGCTTCCTGGCGGCCTGCTCGTCGAGCCACTTGTTGGCGGTCTCGACCGTGATGCGCCCGCCGTCCGGCATCGCGTCGCGGGCGTTGATGCACAGGTTGAGCAGGGCGTTCTCAAGCTGCGACGGATCCACCAAGGTCGGCCATAGGCTGGACGCCCCCACCACCTCGACGGGAATGCCGGGGCCGACGGTGCGCTGGACCATCTCCTGCATGCCGGCGACGAGCTTATTCACGTCGGTCGGCTTGGGGTCGAGGGTCTGGCGGCGCGAGAAGGCGAGCAGGCGGTGGGTCAGGGCCGCGGCGCGCTTCGAGGCGCCCTGGGCGGCGGCCATGTAGCGTTCGATGTCGGTGAAGCGCCCCTGCTGCATGCGGTTCTGCATCATCTCCAGGGAGCCGCAGATGCCGGCGAGAAGGTTGTTGAAGTCGTGCGCCAAGCCGCCGGTCAACTGGCCGACCGCCTCCATCTTCTGGGATTGCCGCAGCCTCTCCTCGGTCTCGACCAGGACGGCCGACCGCTCGGCGACCCGCTGTTCGAGCGTATCGTTCAGGCTCCGCAATGCGGCGAGGGCGCGGTCGCGCTCCGCCTCGACCGTGCGGCGCGTCTCGACGTCGAGGAGGACGCCCGGGAAGCTCTGGGGCGTGCCGTCCGGTGCGTGCTCGACGCGCCCGTTCGCCTCCAGCCAGTAGTATTTTCCGTCTGTGCGCCGGACCCGGTACTGGTGGGCGTAGGCGCCGCCCCGGGCGATGACCTCGTCGATGGCTTCGGCGAGGCCCGCCTGGTCGTCGGGGTGGACGGTTGCCACGATCTGCGCCAGCGGGATGCCGTCCCTGCCGAGCGCCGGGTCGAGACCGAAGGCCTCGGCGAACGCCTCGTCCACCGTGAAGCGGTCCGTCGTGAGGTCCCAGTTCCAGGTTCCGATGATGGCGCCCGCCGCGAGTGCGAGTTGGACCCGCTGGATGTTCTGCCGGGCCAAGGCCTCGCTGGCGCGCAGGCGTTCCTCGGCCGTACGACGCTCGGTGACGTCGTTGAAGATGATCGCGATCTGCCGGTCGGCCGCGTCCCCGACCGGGACGGCCCGGACGTCGAACCAGCGTCCGAACGCCTTGGCGTAGCTCTCGAAGTTCTCGGGCACCCGGGTCCTGGCGACGCGGCCGTAGGTCTCGAACCAGAAGCGCTCCAGGTCGGGGGCGAACTCGGTGACCCACTTGCCGCGCAGGTTGACCCCGGCCTCGCGCTCGAAGGCGGGATTGGCCTCAACGAACAGGTAATCCACCGGCACGTCGTCGGCATCGAACTTGACCTGCACGATGGCGAAGGCGGCCTGCACGGTGTCGATGATCGTCCGGAAGCGCTCCTCGCCCTTCCGTAGCGCGTCCTCGACCCGTCGCCGCTCGGTTTCGTCCCGGGCGATCTTCAGAAAGCCCAGCTCCCTTCCGTCCGCGTCGCGCAGCACCCGCAACGACCCGTTGAGGAAGACCCTGCCGCCGTCCTTGCGAGCGTGCCAGCGGACGTCCGGCGACTGGCCGTCCATGCGCGCGCGGACCAATTCCTTGGCCGGTTGGCCCGCCAGGATATCCTCCGGCGTGAACAGCACGTCGGCGCTCCGCCCCATGATCTCCCCGGCGTCGTAGCCGAAGATCTCCGCGGCACCGGCCGACCAGCTCGTGACGGCCCGCTCGCCGTCGAGGGTCAGGATGGCATAGTCGGTGGCCGCCTCGACGATGAGGCTCAGGCGCTGCTCGCGCTCGCGCAGTTCCTCGGTTGCCGCGTGCATCTCGGTGACGTCGTTGCCCTCGACGAAGATGCCGGTGACGTCACCAGCCCCGTCGCGGATCGGCTGGTAGATGAAGTCGATGATCCGGCGCTCGCTCGGCCCCCCGGGCGTACGCTCCAGCCAGATCTCGACGCCGCGTCCGATGAACGGCTCCCCGGTCGTGTAGACCCGGTCGAGCAGGTCGAAGAACGGCTGGCCGTCGATGTCCTTGAGGGCTTCCCGAACGGTGAGGCCGATCACGTCGCGGTCGCCGATCAGGCGCCGGTAGGCGTCGTTGGTCAGATCGAAGCGATGGCTCGGCTCGCGCACCACCGCCATGAAGCTCGGGGCCTGCTCGAACATCTCGCGCAGGCGGTCCCCCTCGGCCCTGAGGGAAACGTTGATCCCTCGCAAGCTGCCCTCCAGCGCCTTGCGCTTCGTGGTCTCGGTCAGGATCGAGATGACCCCGCCTATACCATTCGATGCGGTGTCGTCGTCGATGGGGCTGAAGCCATAGGTCCAGTAGGCGTCCTCAAGCCGACCCTGGCGCAGGATCGGCACGTGCTGGTCCTCGTACCAGGTGTGACCGCCGCCCTCGCGGACCTTGTCGACCTCGGAACCGATGACGGGCCAGATCTCGCCCCAACTCTCGGCAGCCGGCCGCCCGAGGGAGGAGGGATGGCGCTCCGGACCGGCCGAGGGCACGAATCCGTCGTTGTAGAAAAAGATCGCCTCCGGGCCCCAGAAGATCTGCATGGGGTGGTGGCTGTTCAGCAGCAGCCGAACCGCGGTCCGCAGGCCAGCGGGCCAACCCTCCGGGCTGCCGAGCAAGGTCGTCGTCCAGTCGAAGGCACGCATCCGCGTCGCCATCTCACCGGGGCCGCTGAGGAAGGACATCATCGGCCCGTTCCCCGGGCTTCGGGCAGGATGGCATCCGGCCGTGCCTTCGGCGGCGTGCCGGGTTCGGTCGCCTCGACGGCAACGATCTTGCCGTCCTTCGCGTAGGTCGCTCCGAGAACGGTCCGGAAATGCCTACGCACCCGGGCATGGCAATCGCAGGCGGCGGCCTCGGTCCGGGCCCTGTCGAGCATGTGGATGCGGCCATGCCCGAGATGGATCAGTCCCTGGCGTTGGAGCTCGGCGAGGACCGCGGCGATGTGCGAGCGCCCGACCCCCAGCATGCTGCCCACGACGACCTGCGTGACCGGCAGTGCATCGGTCCCGAGCCGGTCCTGAAGGCCCAAGAGCCAGCGCAGCACCCGCTGCTCGATGGGATGGCCGGCGTTGCAGGCCACCGACTGCAGGACTTGGGCAAGCATGCAGTCGGCGTAGCGCACGAACAGGTCGTTCAGCGTCGGCGATGCCTCCTTGGCCTCGCGGAGGCGATCGGCATCCATGCGGAGGGCCGAGCCCTCGACCAGGACGACGCAACGGGTGAAGGCCGGCAGGTACCCCTGGCTGACCACCCCGCCGATGGCGCCTTCGTGCCCGACCGTGGCGGTCTCGACGGTGCGGTCCCCGCCCATCCGAACGACAAGGGTCGCCACGGTCTGGTCGAGGGGGAACGTGACGTGCGAGACGTCCTCGTCCACCTCGAAAAGCGTCTCACCACGTGAATGGTCGCATCGCACGACATGCGGTTCGAGCAGCGCCGTGTCCGGGGCGCCGAGCGCCGACAGGAGCAGGTTTCCCTCGAAGAGATGAGTTGGATGGCTCGACATGCGGCTTGGTGTTCGTAGCCGGCCCATGCGCGTCCGGTGGACGGCGTATGCCACGCCAATCGACTGTCCACAATCGGACGATTGCCTGCTTTCGTGAACGTGATGCTATTTCTGCCATTGTCACGCGTTCGACGGTTGGACGCTTGGCTGCGTAAGCCGAAACCGGCCCCCAGGGACCACGCACTTTGCGGACGGCGTTTCGCTTCATCATCACCGGGATATCGCAGCCACCTTCGAGACGTCCGGCTGGATCTGGTCGGAACACGCGGAGGCACCGCCGCCTTGCCCCGGTGGGGCAAGTCTCAAGCGCAAGGGCATCCAGGATGCAGGGCTACGTAACTTCTTTCGGTCTGGGCTTCGTTGCGGGGATGCGCAACATGACGGCATGCGCTGCCTTGGCCTGGGCCGCCTCCGAGGGTCGTACGCGCGGTAATCTCATCCCTGCCGGTCCCGGTGCCCGCATGCTCGCAACGGGGGCGGCAATCGCCGAGATGGCTGGGGACAAGATGCCGTTCGCTCCGGATCGGCGCATCCCGCCGTCCTTCGCGTTACGGATCGCCGTCGGCGCGTTCGGTGGGTGGGCGTTGGCCGGGCAGCGTTCGTCCCCCGAGGTCGGGGCCTTGGCCGGCATTGCCGGTGCTGTCGCCGGAACGCTCCTCGGACGCGCCGCCCGGGGCCCCGACTCCCGCACGACGCCCGGCCGCGCCAAGGGCCTCGCCGAAGATGCCGCCGCCGTCGGACTTGCCGTCCTGGTGATCTCCTCGGCCGGGCGCCAACCCCGGACGACCGATGCGATATTCCGAGCCCGCGGCACCTAGGACCACCGTGCCTTGCGTGCTGGCGCATGCCCCTCATCGTGGAGGGCGGACGCTACCGTGTCAGGTCGCCGAGGATAGACGCCTCGCACGGTTCGAGACGAGCGAGGCGACCAATGGCATTGGGTCGCCTCGTTTTACGCTAGGTCGATTACGCACGAAACCTTAGGTTGGCTTTAAGGGGGGTGGAGCCTTCGGTAAGCCTGCGTCCGTTGGCGTAGGGACCGTTAAACATTCGCCCGCCGATGGGCGATGGATCATCGCCTGACGAACCCGATGTCGACGGCGACCTCCCTGAGCCGCTCGGGCTGCCGTTCCTTGCGCTCGGAATATCGGTCGACGAGGTAATCGGATCGCTCTCGCGTCAGAAGCGTGAACCTGAACAGTTCCTCGCAGACGTCGACCACCCGGTCGTAGAGCGGTCCCGGCCTCATCCTGCCGGCTTCGTCGAACTCCTTGTAGGCCATCGGGACCGAGGACTGGTTGGGGATGGTGATCATCCGCATCCAGCGCCCGAGCACGCGCAGGCCGTTGACCGCGTTGAACGACTGCGAACCGCCCGAGACCTGCATCACCGCCAGGGTCCGCCCCTGCGTCGGGCGCACCGACCCTTCCGACAGGGGAAGCCAGTCGATCTGGCTCTTGATGACCCCGGTCATGGCGCCGTGGCGCTCCGGGCTGACCCAGACGTGCCCCTCCGACCAGATCGAGAGGTTCCGGAGTTCCTGGACCTTCGGGTGATCGGCCGCGGCGTCGTCGGGCAGCGGCAGGCCGTGCGCGTCGTAGATCCGCACCTCGCCTCCCATCGCTTCAAGCAGGCGCGCGACCTCGTAGGCGAGGAAGCGGCTGAACGAGCGCTCCCGGAGCGAGCCGTACAGGATCAGGAAGCGCGGGGCGTGGGTGAACGGCGTCGCCACCTGCAGGTCGGCTGCCGTCGGGACCACGAAATGCCCTTGGCTGAGGTTGGGCAATCCATCGGCGAAGGGCTGTCGGGGCTTGTCCAAGGAACGTCTATCCTCTACGTTTCAACAATGGTTGAGATATTGACAGTATGATGGACGAACGGCAAGCCGTCGCTGCCTTCGCGGCCCTCGGCCAGGAGCATCGGCTGCGCATCGTGCGCCGGCTCGTCACCGCGGGGCCTGACGGGATGGCGGCCGGCATGCTGGCCGAGGCGGTCGGCGTGTCCGGCACCAACCTGTCGTTCCACCTGAAGGAACTCAGCCATTCCGGCCTGGTCACCTCCCGGCGCGAGGGCCGGTCGATCATCTACAGCGCCGCCTACCCGGACCTCTCGGAGCTCATCCAGTTCCTGATGCGCAATTGCTGCCAGGGCCGCCCGGAGGTCTGCGCCCCGGCCGTCGCCGCCCTATCCGCCTGCTGCGAGGAAACCGCCTGATGGACGTCGTGATCTACCACAACCCGGATTGCGGCACGTCCCGCAACACCCTGGCCCTGATCCGCAACGCCGGCATCGAGCCGCACGTGATCGAGTACCTGAAGACGCCGCCGAACCGCATCCTAGTCCGCCAGCTCGCCGAGCGCGCCGGCATCACCGTGCGCGACCTGCTGCGGGAGAAGGGCACACCCTATGCCGAGCTCGGCCTCGGCGACGGGGCGCTCACGGATGACCAACTTCTCGATGCCGTCGCCAAGCATCCGATCCTGTTGAACCGCCCCCTGGTGGTGAGCCCGAAAGGCGTCGCCCTGTGCCGCCCATCCGAGGCGGTGCTCGACCTCCTGCCGGCCCAGCAGGGCGAGTTCGTCAAGGAGGACGGAGAGCGCGTCGTCGACGAGCACGGGCGCCGCGTCGCCACCGCCTGATCCGTCCCGAGCTTCCAAGAACAAGAAACGGTCCCGATGCTCGCGCTCGCCATCTTCGTGGTTACCCTCGTCTTCGTCATTTGGCAGCCGAAGGGTTTTGGGATCGGATGGAGCGCCTTGATCGGGGCCGCCGTGGCGCTGGCCACCGGGGTGATCCATCCCGGGGACATCCCGGTGGTCTGGCACATCGTCTGGGACGCCACCTTCACCTTCGTGGCGCTGATCATCATCTCGCTGCTCCTTGACGAGGCCGGCTTCTTCCACTGGGCGGCGCTGCACATCGCCCGCTGGGGTGGGGGTCGGGGACGGCTGCTGTTCCCGCTGGTGATCCTGCTGGGGGCGGCCATCGCGGCCGTGTTCGCCAACGACGGCGCGGCACTGCTGCTCACCCCCATTGTGCTGGCGATCCTGCTGCGGCTGGACTTCAAGCCGGCGGCGGCCCTGGCCTTCATCGTCGCCTGCGGGTTCGTTGCGGACTCGACGAGCCTGCCGCTAGTGATCTCGAACCTCGTCAACATCGTCTCGGCGAACTTCTTCGACATCTCCTTCAGCCGCTACGCCGCCGTGATGGTGCCGGTGAACCTCGTCTCGCTGGCCGCGACCCTGGTGGTGCTGTGGCTGTTTTACCGGCGCGACCTGCCCACCAGCTACCCGGTGGCCGAGTTGGAAGAGCCCCGCCGCGCGATCAAGGACCCGCTCGTCTTCAAGGCGGCATTCCCGCTCCTGGCCCTGCTGCTCGTTGCCTACTTCGTGACGGCACAGTTCGGCGTACCGGTTTCGGTGGTCACCTGCGCCGGCGCCCTCGTGCTCCTGGCGTTGGCCAATCGCAGCCGGGTCATCCCCATCCGCAAGGTGCTCGCCGGCGCTCCCTGGCAGATCGTGTTGTTCAGCCTCGGCATGTACCTCGTGGTCTACGGCCTGAAGAACGCCGGCCTGACCGACTACCTGGCGCAGGGGCTCGTCTGGCTCTCGGGCCACGGACCGTTCGTCGCCACCATCGGTACCGGGTTCGCCGCCGCCATCCTTTCTTCGGTGATGAACAACATGCCGAGCGTGCTGGTGGGCGCGCTGTCGATCCAGCAGGCCCCGGACCTATCACCGCTGATGCGCGAGCTCATGGTCTACGCCAACGTCATCGGCTGCGACCTCGGGCCTAAGTTCACCCCCATCGGGAGTCTGGCGACCCTGCTCTGGCTGCACGTCCTCGACACCAAGGGCCAGCGCATCACCTGGGGCCAGTACATGCGGGTCGGCCTGGTCATCACCCCGCCGGTCCTCCTCGTGACCCTCGCGGCCCTGGCGCTCTGGCTCCCCGCACTCGGTGTCGGGTAGCCAGGCGGTGGCCCAGCTCCGCCGCTGGCCCGTGATCTCGGCCCTGGGCGTGATCCAGATCCTGACCTGGGGCTCCTCATTCTACTTGCTGTCGGCTTTGGCCGCCCCGATGTCGGCGGATACGGGGTGGCCCTTGGGATGGGTCATCGTGGGCCTCTCCCTCGGCCTCCTCGTCGCGGGCTTGGCCTCGCCGCGGGTAGGTGCCCTCATCGGAGAGCATGGCGGGCGGCCGGTGCTGGCTTTCGCGGCCATCATCTTGTCCGTGGGCCTCGCCGTGCTCGGCCTGGCGCCGAACCTGCCGACCTACCTGGGGGGCTGGCTCCTCCTCGGTCTCGGCATGGGCACCGGCCTGTACGATCCCGCCTTCGCCACCCTCGGCCGTCTCTACGGGGCCGAGGCGCGGTCCGCCATCACCACGCTGACCCTGTGGGGCGGTTTCGCGAGCACGGTCTGCTGGCCCCTTTCGGCCTTCCTCGTCGAGCGGATCGGCTGGCGCGGGACCTGCCTCGCCTACGCCGGACTACATCTCGCGATCACGCTTCCCCTCGTCCTCCTGGTGATCCCCCGGCCGCCCGTACGTTCCGTCGGCCGATCCGTAGACGCGGCCCCGAGCGTCCGGCTCGATGGTCGGGAACGCCGTGCCTTACTCCTCATGGCGGGGGTGCTGACCCTCGGGGGCACGGTGATGGCCATGGTCTCGGTGCACCTCATCGCCCTGCTCCAGGCCCGTGGGGTGGCACTCTCCTCGGCCGTGGCCTACGGCGCCCTGATCGGCCCCTCCCAGGTCGGCGCCCGCATCGTCGAGATGGCCGGCAATGGACGGCATCATCCCCTCTGGACCCTCACGGCCGCGATGGTGCTGGTCGCCATAGGGGTCGCGATGCTTGCCGCAGGACTGCCCGTGGTCTGGCTGGCGTTGGTCATCTACGGCGCCGGCAACGGGATCTACTCGATTGCCCGGGGGACAGTGCCGCTGGCGCTGTTCGGACCGGAGCGCTACGCCCCGCTCGTGGGCAGGCTCGCAAGGCCGGGACTGGTGGCCCAGGCCTTCGCCCCATCGCTGGGCGCGCTCGTCCTTACCCGCTGGGGCGCCGATGCGACCTACCTGCTGCTCATGGTGCTCGCCGTCGCCAACGTCGGGCTGGCCCTTACGCTCTGGCGAGTGCGGTAGTCGAAACCGTTTGGGACCCACCCAATGGACATTGGTCCATATGAGGGATTGCGGTCCTGCCCGAAACGTTGCCGATATCCGGGCTGCGGTCTACATTCACTCTTTGTTCTCGTGGTCTGATGGTCGGCACGCGGAGCGAGGGGAGGGGTCGGACATGAAGCGGGGCGGATGAGGAACTGGCTCAAGACGGCCCTGTTCGTATCGGCATTGTCGCCCTCGCTCATCAGCGTGGCGCTGGCACGCGTGTGGGACAAGGGCGGGCTGACGTGGGACGCGCTTTGGTACGCGGTCCCCGGCTTCGCGGGCATCCTCGTCGTCCGCTACATCGTTGATGCTCTTCGCTGGAACGGCGAGACCTTCCCGATCACCCTGAAGAAGGTCGAGGCCAACGATACCCTGATGCTGGGCATCGTCGCGACCTACTTCGTGCCCTTCATCGGCAAGGCGATCGACATCACCGTCGGCGCCGTCCTGGCGATGCTGGCGCTTGGCGCCGTCGTCCTCTGGATGATGAGCGCGATCCCGGCCAACCCCGTCATGCGGGTGCTCGGCTACCGCTTCTACAAGGCCGAGGCAGCCAACGGGGTGGTCTACACCCTCATCACCCAAAGGGACCTGCTCGACCCGAAGCAGGTCAGGACCGTCAAGCGCATCTCCGGGTCGATGCTCCTGGAGGTCGTCTGAGCCCATGAACCTGTTCGCGCTGACCCAGGAGCCCGCCCGACGGGTGCTTCGCATCCCGCTCGCCCAGAACGTCCAGACCGAGGTCGAGGCGCTGTTCCGGCAGCAGGAACGCGACTTCACCGGATCGGTCGAGGTCGAGCACGCCTTCGACGGGAAGTACAAGCCCGATGCCGGGGAGTGCCTCGTCATCGCCGACTACGACGACATCGAGAACATCCACGAGGCCATCGAGCACCCCTTGGGGATAGCGGAGATCTCGCCGGACCCGGCCGAGTTCGCCACCGTCAGGGCGCTGTTCGCGGGGTACCGGTCCGACGCCGGCGAGCGGATCGCGCTGATACAGGGCTTCGACCGCCGCAAGATCATCTCGGCGGCCGGGATCTCCCTGTTCCATTCCGCCAACGTCTACCGCAAGGTCGATGGCGTCGGCCTGACCCTGGACACCCGCCTGGCGGCGATGCTGGTGGGAACCGGCCTAAAGTTCTTCAGCTTCCACGTCCTCCGGCAGGTCTTCGACCTGAGCGCCTACTACGTCGAGGCGACGACCACGGACCTGCAGGCGTTCGCCGCGACGGCCGGCGTCCATTTCGCGGACCCGCAGGCCTTCGTGACGGACGCGGACTCGTGGATCAGGCGCAAGGTCACCCTCATCAGCCAGAGCCAGATCCTCGACAACGTCGATGCGGAGACCATCCAGCGGGTGGCGCGCACGTTCGGCATCGAGGTGCGGACCGTCGAGGTCGACGGGCGGCAGGCGATAGCCATGCCGGGGACCAAGGCCGAGCTGAAGAAGATCCTGCGCTTCCTCGACGAAGACTACTACCAGTCGGCGCTCCAGAGCCGGAACTTCGTCACGAACTCAAAGCGCCCCGCCTGATACCATGGCCGGGGCACGGCCCTCCCAGCGACCGACGAGGCAGGCGGCGGCGTTCGCCACCGGCGGGTCCGCTAAGGGTGGGATCTTCGCCTACTCGCTCACGCTCTCGCCGTAGGTCGGCAAGCTCGGCACGTATCCCCTGTAACGCCGGGGAGACGCTACGGACCGCGACGCCTACCAAAATCCTTCGCGGCAACGGCGATGCCCGGGTGCGCGAGACCCTGGACCGTCGGGATGTGACATGCGCTGATGCAACCTACCTTCTGCTGACGTTCTTTGTCATGGCCAACGTCGGATTTCGGATGGCGCTCACGCTGTTCCGATGTTTGGACCCAAACGCAGGGTCATGCGGCACCCCTAACGGTCAGATTTGAATTTGCTATGACGGCCGAGGGCCTTCTCAGTCGGAGCTGAATGCCTAAGTGTCGGAGGAAGAACAGCCTTTTTTGGCGCCCGAAAGGATCGGAGGCGTTTTGAATGTGCATCTCTTTTTGGTTTAGAGAAGCGGCCGGCGACGTCACCGACGACGTCTACCGCCAGGCGATCACCGCGGCCGGCATGGGCTGCATGGCTGCGCTGGAAGCGGAGAAGTACCTCGCCAACCTCGACATCGGCGAGAGCCCGCGACAGGCCGCCGCCGAGTAAGCGCGAGCTCGTCCACCGGCCCGAATCCCCGTTCGGGCGGGTGAGGACTGCGCGGTTCGGCCCCGCGCCGAGGATCTGTCAACATTTTCTTTTTGCGGCGCCTTGCGCGCGACCATGCTCAGGACGCATGAGTGGCGGGCGTCGCGACGAGGCCGGGCCCGTTCGACCGCAGCCGGGTCCGATGCGTCGCAGCGGGGCCGGGAAACGCCCGCGTCGGTCGACGGCGCGGGTGGCCGGAATGGGGCGCGCGTGCCTCGGCGTCGTCTGGGTGCGTGAGGGAGTCTCGCCGTGGATTGGGACAAGATCCGGATCTTCCTCAACGTCGCGGAAGCCGGCAGCTTCACCCGTGCCGGCGACGACATCGGCCTGAGCCAATCCGCGGTGAGCCGCCAGATCAGCGCCCTGGAGCGCGAGCTGAAGGCGCCCCTGTTCCACCGCCACGCCCGCGGCCTGATCCTGACCGAGCAGGGCGACCTTCTGTTCCGCGCCGCGCGCGACATGAAGCTCCGGCTGGAGAACACCCGCGCCCGCCTCGTCGAGACCAGCGAGCGGCCGTCGGGCGACCTCAAGGTGACCACCACCGTGGGGCTGGGCACCGCGTGGCTCGCCCAGCGCGTCGCCGAATTCCTCGACCTCTACCCGGACGTGCGGATCGAGTTGATCCTGACCAACGAGGAGCTCGACCTCGCCATGCGCGAGGCCGACGTCGCGATCCGCATGCGCCGGCCGGCCCAGCCCGACCTGATCCAGCGCCGGCTGTTCACGGTGCACTACCACGCCTTCGCCAGCCAGGATTACGTCAAGCGCTTCGGCGAGCCCAAGACCGTCGAGGACCTCGACGAGCACCGCCTCGTCTCCTTCGGCGGCAACGAGCCGTCCTACCTGCTGGCGGCGCACTGGCTCGCCAATGTCGGCCGCGAGGGCCGCGAGCGCCGCCCGGTCGCCTTCACCGTCAACAACATCGGCGCGCTGCAGCGCGCGATGGAGACCGGCGCCGGCATCGGCATCCTGCCGGACTACGCGGTCGACGGCGACGACCACCTCGTCCAGGTGCTGCGCGACAGCGAGATGCCGACGCTGGAGAGCTATCTCGTCTACGCCGAAGAGATGCGCACGGTCGCCCGCGTCCAGGCGTTCCGCGACTTCCTCGTCTCAAAGGCGCAGCGCTGGACGTACTGAAGCGCTGGCCGCCACCGCCCTTCCGAGGCGGCTCGGCGGCGCCCGTCGTCGAACGGGCTCCGAAGCGACCCTCGAAGCCAGCCGGATTGGCCGAGGCCGGCGGGTCGGGGCTTCGTCATCGGATCGCGGGGTCGGCGATGGCGCGTACCTCCGGCGCCCGCCTGCAGGCCCGTGGTCCCGGCGGCATCCGTTGATGCGACATCCGACCTATCCTTGTGCGTCGTCTAGGCTTGCATTCTTATCGTCATTTCGGTAATTCCTGAAATGACGAGATTGACGAGGCCGCGGGCATGTCTCTCCTATCCGAGATCGACGCGCTGACGCTTGCGCGGGCGCAGTTCGGGTTCACCGTCGCCTTCCACATCGTCTACCCGGCCTTCTCGATCGGGCTGGCGAGCTACCTCGCGGTGCTCGAAGGTCTGTGGCTGGCGACCGGCCGCGAGGTGTTCATCAATCTCTTCCACTACTGGCTCAAGATCTTCGCCATCGCTTTCGCGATGGGCGTCGTCTCCGGCCTGGTGATGAGCTATCAGTTCGGCACCAACTGGTCGGTCTATTCCGACAGGACCGGCCCGGTGCTCGGGCCGTTGATGGCCTACGAGGTCATGTCGGCCTTCTTCCTGGAGGCCGGCTTTCTCGGCGTGATGCTGTTCGGCATGAAGAAGGTCGGCCGCGGCCTGCACATGCTGGCGACCCTGATGGTGGCGGTCGGCACCGGCTTCTCGGCGTTCTGGATCGTATCCGTCAATTCCTGGATGCAGACGCCGGCCGGGTATGGCACGAATGCGCAAGGTCAGTTCGTGCCCCTCGATTGGTGGGCGATCGTCTTCAACCCGTCGTTCCCGTATCGGCTCGTGCACATGGTGCTGGCCGCCTACCTGACGACGGCGCTCGTGGTCGGCGGCGTGGGCGCCTGGCACCTGCTGCGGGACCGCGCCAATGCGGGCGCCCGCACCATGTTCTCCATGGCGATGTGGATGCTGGCCTGCGTCGCGCCGCTCCAGATCCTCGCGGGCGATGCCCACGGCCTGAACACGCTCGCGCATCAACCGGCCAAGGTCATGGCGATGGAGGGCCACTTCCGGGGGCATCCGGACGGGGCTCCGCTCATCCTGTTCGGCCTGCCGGACCAGGACGCGGCGACCGTCCGCTACGCGCTGGAGGTGCCCAAGCTCTCGTCGCTGATCCTGAAGCATTCGCTCGACGCAGCCCTCGATGGGCTCGACAGCGTCCCGCGCGCGAATTGGCCGCCGGTGCCGATCGTGTTCTGGTCGTTCCGCATCATGGTCGGGCTCGGCGTCGCGATGCTGGGCGTCGGCCTGTGGAGCCTGTGGGCGCGGTGGCGCGGGCGCCTCTACGAGACGACCTGGCTGCACCGCGTCGCGGTGACGATGGGGCCCGCGGGCTTCGTGGCGGTGCTGGCCGGCTGGATCACGACGGAGGTGGGCCGCCAGCCCTTCACGGTCTACGGCCTGCTGCGCACCGCGCAATCCGCGTCTCCGCTGCAGGTGCCGGCCGTCGCGAGCTCGCTGCTCGCCTTCGTCGTGATCTACCTTTCGGTCTTCGGCATGGGGATCCTCTACATCCTGCGGCTGATGGCGCATGCGCCCCATCGCGGCGAGGAAGGCCCCGAGGTCGGCCTGCCGATCCGCGCCGCCGGCCTCACGCCCGCGCCCGCCGTCGATCCCGATCGCCATCTGCAGCCGGCGGAGTAGGAGCCATGAACGCCGCCTTCGATCTCTCCACGGTCTGGGCCTTCGTGATCGCGTTCGCGGTCTTCGCCTACGTGGTGATGGACGGCTTCGATCTCGGCGTCGGGCTGCTGTTTCCCAGCCTCCGGGCCGGGGAGGAACGCAACGTCGCCATGAACTCGATCGCGCCCGTCTGGGATGGCAACGAGACGTGGCTGGTGCTCGGCGGCGGCGGCCTCTTCGCTGCGTTCCCGCTCGCCTACGCGATCATCCTGCCCGCCCTCTACGCACCGATCGTCGCCATGCTGCTGGGCCTGGTCTTCCGAGGCGTGGCCTTCGAATTCCGCTGGCGCGATCCCCGCCATCGCGCCTTCTGGGACGTCGCCTTCGCGGGCGGCTCGCTGGTCGCCGCCCTGGCGCAGGGCATCGCCCTGGGCGCTCTCCTCCAGGGCATCGCCGTCACCGGGCGCGGCTACGGCGGCGGGCGGTGGGACTGGCTGACGCCGTTCAGCCTGTTCACCGGGATCAGCCTCGTGCTGGGCTACGCGCTCTTGGGCGCCACGTGGCTCGTGATGCGGACCGAGGGAACGACGCGCGAACTTGGCCGACGCATGGCGCTCCGGTTCGGGATCGCCACCATCGCCTGCATCGCGGCCGTGAGCGCGGCGACCCCGCTGCTCGACGCCGCCTTCGCCGCCCGCTGGTTCGCCTGGCCGAACGTGTTGCTGACGGCTCAGGTGCCCTTGCTGGTCGTGCTCGGCAGCGTCCTGTTCTTCCGGACGCTCATGCGCGGGGCCGAGCGGGCGCCGTTCCTGCTGGCGCTCGGGCTGTTCGGCCTGTCGTATGTCGGTCTGGGAATCAGCATCTATCCCGACATCGTCCCCGGCCGGGTGACGATCTGGGAGGCGGCCTCGCCGAGATCCTCGCAGATCTTCATGCTGGTCGGCGCGGGCGTCCTCATCCCGGTCATCCTGGCCTACACCGCCTACGCGTACTGGGTCTTCCGGGGCAAGGTCGGCGCGGACGGCTACCATTGAGCGGGCTGATGCCGCGTTGGGCCGGCCGGCTCGGCTGGTTCGTGGCCCTCTGGATCGGCGGGGTCGTCGTCGTCGGCGGGATCGCCTTCGTGCTGCGCCTCTGGCTCAAGGCATAGCGGGCGATGCAGCTTCCTCCCCTCGTGCAAGCCTTCGTGCTGCATTTCGGCGAGATGGGCTCCCGCTGGGGCATCAATCGCACGGTCGGCCAGATCTACGCGCTGCTGTTCGTGTCGCCGCAGGGGCTCAATGCCGAGGAGATCGTGGACAAGCTCGGCCTGTCCCGCTCGAACGTGAGCATGGGGCTCAAGGAGCTGCAGGCCTGGAGCCTCGTCCGCCTTCAGCACAGGCCCGGCGACCGCCGCGACTACTTCTCGACGCCGGAGGACATCTGGCAGATCGTCCGGACCCTGGTGGAGGAGCGCAAGAAGCGCGAGATCGACCCGACGCTGACGCTGCTGCGCGAGCTGCTGATGGAGGCGCCGAGCGATGACGACGAACGCTACGCCCAGCAACGCCTGACCGAGATGCGCGATCTCTTCGAGTTGTTCGCCGACTGGTACGGCGACGTGCGCCGCCTCGACACGCAACGCCTCGTGCAGCTTCTGACGCTCGGGGCCCAGGTGCAGAAGGTGCTGGAGATGAAGGAGCGTTTCCTGCCGGGACGGGCGGCACGAGGAAAGGCGTCGATCGGCTGACGGCTGCCTGGAGCCGGGCGCGCAACCCGGCGGTCGGTCCGTCGCGTGCCGCGAGAGCCGTCATCCGTCGCCGGCGGCGGGCGGCGGCCGCCCCCGGCGCAGGCTCCCGTTCCTCGTCGTCCGGCTTTCGATATGCCGACCGCGACGGTTCCCGATCGGCCAACGGTTCGAACCCGAGGCATCGCACCGGCTGGCCCTCCGCGCCTCGGCCCGGTAACACCCGGCCGGCCCGCATGGGGGCCGCAATCCGGAGCATCATGTCGACACGGCCGATCGCCTTCGACCTCACCCGCCTCGTCACCCGCCTGCGCCATGCGAGCCCGTCCGGGATCGACCGGGTCGACCTCGCCTATGCCCGCCACGTGCTCGACGGCGCCGGCGCGCGCTTCGGGCTGGTCTCCACCGGCCTCGGGCCGCGCATCCTCGAGCGGGACCACGCGTCCCGCATCGTCGACGCGGTCGCGGACGGCTGGACCGAGGACGTGGTGGCCGAATCCGATCCGGTCTACCGCCGCCTCGAGGCACGGCTCACCGGCCGCCCGGCGGAGGCCGTCGCCGGGCGCGACCAGCGGTCCGGCACGATCCGCCGGCGGCGCATCCAGGCCGAGACCGTGCTCGGGATCCTGCGCGCCGCGCCGATCTCGGCCCTGCCGGAGGGCAGCCTCTACCTGCACACCTCGCACCTGCGCCTCGACAAGCCGGAGCGCTTCGACTGGCTCTACACCCGCACCGACGTGCGGCCGGTGTTCTTCGTCCACGACCTGATCCCGATCACCCATCCCGAATACGGCCGGCCCGGCGAGGCCGAGCGCCACCGCCAGCGCCTGCGGACCATCGGCCGGCACGCGGCCGCCATCGTCGTGAATTCCGCCGATACCGGCGAGCGGACGCTGGCGCACCTCGCCGCCGACGGGTTCGGGCGTCCGCCGCTCGCGGTCGGGCATCTCGGCGTCGAGCCGGCCTTCGGGCGCGACGGCCCGCGCCTCATGCCCGACCGGCCGACCTTCCTCGTCTGCGGCACGATCGAGCCGCGCAAGAACCATCTGCTGCTGCTCCATCTCTGGCGGGAGCTCGCCGAGCGCCACGGCCCGGCCACGCCCCGGCTCGTGCTGGTCGGGCGCCGCGGCTGGGAGGCCGAGAACGTCGTCGACCTGCTGGAGCGCTGCGAGGCGATCCGCCCGCACGTCGTCGAGGTCTCCGGGCTCTCGACCCACGGCCTCGCCGCGCTCACGCGGAGCTGCACGGCGCTGCTGATGCCGTCCTTCACCGAAGGCTACGGCATCCCGATCGTCGAGGCGGCGGCGTCCGGCGTGCCGGTGGTCGCCTCCGGCATTCCGGTCCACCGCGAGATCGCCGAGGGCTTCGCCGCCTTCCTCGATCCCCTCGACGGCCTCGGCTGGGGGCGGGCGGTCGAGGATCTGAGCCGGCCGGGCTCCGGGCTTCGCGAGACGCTGGCCCAGCGTCTCGACGGCTACGCCGCACCGACCTGGGCGGCGCATTTCGAGCAGGCCGACGCGCTGCTCGATGCGCTCTGATCCGCAGCGCGCCTTCGGCGGCGTGTTGCACCGTGGACGGCTGACGAATAAGGAAAAGCGTCAGCCCGCGCGGCCGGCCTCTCTCTCCCAGGGAATCGTTCGATGCGTGTTGTCGACCTCGACCGCGATGCGATCAAGCAGGGTCTCGCCGACGGGTCGATGCTGGTGATCGACGTGCGCGAGCCGCACGAATACGAGAACGGCCACATCCCCGGAGCGGTGATGCACCCGCTCTCGAGCTTCGATCCGGCGGCGGTGGCCGCTCTGATCGAGGCGGACGGGCGCCGCGCGGTCTTCTCCTGCGGCTCCGGCGTGCGCTCGGTCCACGCGCTCAACGCGATGCAGCAGACCGGGCTCGGCCTCACGGAACACTACAAGGGCGGCTATCGCGACTGGTCGTCGGCCGGTGAAGCGATTGAGTAGACCCGTCGAAGCACGGCCGCATGCGCGTCGCCCGGTCGGTCGCGGCGAAGCCATGTGCGGTGTCGCACAACCTGTGCGCGCTGCGGGGAATAGGTGGCGGGCTGCTGGGGAACCATCCATGTACAAGCGTCGGCTCGCAAGCCTCATCGTGATCGCCGCGGCGCTCGCCGCGCCGCAGGCCCGTGCCCAGGCGCCGGGCGGCCCGCCGCCGAAGGTGACGGTCGCCAAGCCCGTGGTCCGCGAGATCATCGAGCAGGACCAGTATACCGGCCGCTTCGACCCGATCGAGTTCGTCGAGGTCCGCGCGCGGGTGACGGGCTACCTTGAGAAGATCAACTTCACGGACGGCGCCACGGTGAAGAAGGGCGACGTGCTCTTCGTCATCGACCGGCGGCCCTACAAGGCGGCCCTGGAGCAGGCGCAGGCCTCGCTGACCTCGGCCAAGGCCCGCCTCTCGTTCTCGCAGACCGACCTGGAGCGCGCGCAGACCCTGTCGAAGGGCGGCAACATCTCCGAGCAGGTCACCGACCAGCGCCGCCAGGCCTCGCAGACCGCGCAGGCCGACGTCGACAGCGCCGAGGCGGCGCTCCGCAACGCCCAGTTGAACTTCGACTTCTCGGAAGTGAAGTCGCCGATCAACGGGCGGATCAGCCAGCGCCTCGTGACCGAGGGCAACATCGTCATCACCGACCAGACGATGCTGACCACCATCGTCTCGCTCGATCCGATCTACTTCTCCTTCACCGTCGACGAGAAGTCGTTCCTGAAGTACCAGGGCTCGCTCGGCATCGGCATGGGCCAGACCCAGCGCGGCAAGGGCGTCCCGATCCTGATCGCCCTGTCGGGCGAGGCCAAGCCGACCCGCAAGGGCACCCTCGACTTCGTCGACAACCGCGTCGACAACTCCACCGGCACGATCCTCCTGCGCGCCACGGTCGAGAACGCCGACGGCTTCATCAAGCCGGGCCTGTTCGGCATCGTCTCGATGCCCGCGACGAAGCCGTTCCAGGGCGTCATGATCCCGGACGAGGCGGTCGCCGCCAACCAGGACAAGCGCATCGTCTACCTCGTCGGCGAGGACGGGACGGTGACGGCCAAGGACGTGAAGCTCGGGCCCAAGGTCGACGGCTACCGCGTGATCCGCGACGGCCTGAAGGGGGACGAGACCATCGTGGTCAACGGCACCTCCCGCGTGCGCCCCGGCGCCAAGGTCTCGCCGGAATCGATCACGCTGCCGCCGAGCAAGACCTGAGGCCGTCCGCGGTCTCGAGCGTACGAGCGGCACCGGTCCCGACCGGTGCGGCGCCATCGACGACGCCGGTCGCCGGCTCCGCGAGGGGCGGCGACCCAGAGGTTTGACCGATGCGTTTTGCCCACTTCTTCGTCGATCGGCCGATCTTCGCGTCGGTCACGTCGATCATCTTCCTGCTCCTCGGCTTCGTCGCCTACGAGAGCTTGCCGGTCTCGCAATATCCCGAGATCGTCCCGCCCACGGTCACCGTGCGCGCGAGCTTCCCCGGCGCCAACGCCGAGACGGTGGCCGCGACGATCGCGACGCCGATCGAGCAGGAGGTGAACGGCGTCGACAACATGCTCTACATGACGTCGCTGTCGACCAACGACGGCAACATGCTGCTGACCGTCACCTTCAAGGTCGGCACCAACCTCGATATCGCCAACGTGCTGGTGCAGAACCGGCTCTCGGTGGCGCAGCCGCGCCTGCCGCCGGACGTGCGCAACCTCGGCGTCACCGTGCGCAAGGCCTCGCCCGACCTGATGCTGGTCGTGCACCTGCTCTCGCCGAACAAGACCTACGACCAGAACTACCTGGCCAACTACATCTACCTGAACATCCGTGACGAGATGCTGCGCCTGGACGGCGTCGGCGACATCACGATCTTCGGCGGCAACGAGTACGCCGAGCGCATCTGGCTCGACCCGAACAAGCTCGCCGCCTACGGGCTCTCCACCACCGACGTGACCACGGCGCTGCAGGAGCAGAACGTGCAGGTCGCCGCCGGCGCGCTCAACGCGCCGCCCGCCCAGACCGGCGAGGCGTTCCAGCTCGTGGTGCAGTCGCAGGGACGATTCCAGACGCCGGAGGAGTTCGCCGACGTCATCGTGAAGGCGACCAACGGCCGCCTGGTGCGGGTGAAGGACGTCGCCCGCACCGAGATGGGCCAGAAGGACTACACCACCAACTCCTTCCTGAACGCGACGCCGGCGGTGGGCATCGGCGCGTTCCAGCGCCCGGGCACCAACGCGCTCGACGCCGCAGCCTCCGTCAAGAAGGTGATGGAGAACCTGAAGAAGAACTTCCCGCCCGACGTCGAGTACCGCATCGCCTACAACCCGACCGAGTTCATCGAGGAGTCGATCCAGGAGGTCTACAAGACCCTGTTCGAGGCCGTCGGCCTCGTGGTGATCGTGATCCTGGTCTTCCTCCAGAGCTGGCGCACGGCGCTGATCCCGGTGATCGCGATCCCCGTCTCGCTCGTCGGCACCTTTGCGGCGATGTCGGCCTTCGGGTTCTCGCTGAACAACCTCACCCTGTTCGGGCTGGTGCTCGCCATCGGCATCGTCGTCGACGACGCGATCGTCGTGGTCGAGAACGTCGAGCGCAACATGGAGGAGGGGCTGTCGCCGGGCGAGGCCGCGCACAAGACCATGGACGAGGTCGGCTCGGCCGTCGTCGCCATCGCGCTCGTGCTGGCCGCGGTGTTCATCCCGACCGCCTTCATCCCCGGCATCTCGGGCCAGTTCTACAAGCAGTTCGCGCTGACGATCGCCGCCTCGACGATCATCTCCGCCTTCAACTCGCTGACCCTGTCGCCGGCACTCTGCAAGCTGCTGCTGGTGCCCCACCACGCCCGCAAGCAGCCGAAGTTCTTCCTCACGCGGTTCATCGCCTGGCTCGCCGACCTGTTCAACCGCGGCTTCGAGGCGCTCTCGAACGGCTACGCTCGGGTCGTCGGCCTGTTCACCGGCTACAGCGTCGGCATCGTCGCCGTGATGGTGTTCTACGGCTTCGTCATCTTCGGCACGATCCACCTCGTGCAGACGACGCCGACGGGCTTCATCCCCGACCAGGACCAGGGCTACCTCATCGGCGTGGTCCAGCTGCCGGCCGGCGCCTCGCTCGACCGCACCACCGAGACGGTGAACCGGGCGGCCGCGGAAGCGCGCAAGATCGACGGCGTGACCAACACCGTCATCATCGCCGGCTTCGACGGCGCGACCTTCACCAACACCACCAACTCCGGCGTGATGTTCATCACGCTGGCCGGCGCCAAGGAGCGCGCCACCCACGGGCGCAGCGCGGCGGTGATCACCGGCGAGGTGCTGAAGGCCACCGCCAACATCCAGGAGGCGCGGGTCATCGTCATCCCGCCGCCGCCGGTGCGCGGCCTCGGCAACGGCGGCGGCTTCAAGATGCAGGTCGAGAGCCGGCAATCCTCGGAGACCGGGCCGCTGCTGGCCGCCGCCGGCGAGCTGATCGGCCAGGCCAACCAGAGCAGCGACGTGCAGCGGGTGTTCACCACCTTCGGCAACGACACGCCGCAGCTCTACCTCGACATCGACCGCACGATCGCGCGGATGCTGAACGTGCCGCTGGCCAACGTCTTCGCCTCGGTGCAGGCGGACCTGGGCGGCGCCTACGTCAACGACTTCAACACGCTCGGCCGCATCTACCAGGTGCGCCTGCAATCCGATGCCGCCTACCGGACCTCGCAGCAGGACATCTCGCAGATCAAGGTCCGCTCCTCCACCGGCGCGCTGGTGCCGCTGGGGACCTTGGCCTCGCTGCGCACCGTCGCCGGCCCGCAGATCGTGCAGCGGTTCAACCTGTACTACTCGGTGCCGGTGCAGGGCGTGGCCAAGCCCGGCGTCTCGACCGGACAGGCGCTCACCGCCATGGAGGAGATCGCCGCCAAGGCGCTGCCCGAGGGCTACGCCTACGACTGGACCGAGATCGCCTACCAGCAGAAGGCCACCGGCAACACGGCGGTCTACGTGTTCGCGCTGGGCATCCTGCTAGTGTTCCTGGTGCTCGCCGCGCAGTACGAGAGCTGGGCGCTGCCGATCTCGATCCTGATGGTGGTGCCGACCGGGGTGCTGGCCGCCTTGTTCGGCGTGCAGCTGCGGGGGCAGGACAACAACATCCTGACCCAGATCGGCCTGATCGTGCTGATCGGTCTCGCGGCGAAGAACGCCATCCTGATCGTCGAGTTCGCGCACGACATCGAGGAGGCGGAGCACAAAGGCCCCGTCGCCGCCGCGATCCAGGCCTGCCGCCTGCGCCTGCGCCCGATCCTGATGACCGCCTTCGCCTTCATCCTCGGCGTGCTGCCGCTGGTGATCGCCACCGGCCCCGGCGCCGAGATGCGCCAGGCGCTGGGCACCGCGGTGTTCTTCGGAATGATCGGCGCGACCTTCTTCGGCCTGTTCCTGACGCCGGTCTTCTACGTGATGATCCGGAACATCGTGATCTGGGTGGGCAAGAAGCGCGGCAAGAGCACCGACGACGGCCACGGCGGCGCCCCGGCGCACGCGGCGCCCGCGCATACCTGATCCGGCCCGGCGCCGGCGACCTTCGCGGCCCGCAGGGCGTGTCCATTGGGCACGGCCTGCGGGCCGCAACCGTTTGCGCCGCAATTGCTTGTCGCTGCGGTACGTCGGGGGAAGTCGCGCATGGCACGGGTCGCAGTCGTCACAGAGGGCACCGCCGGGATCGGCCTGGCCACCGCCCACCTGTTCGCGTCCCGCGGCTGGTCGGTGGCGGTAATCGCCCGCGATGAAGGCCGGCTGCGCGCGACCGCCGCCGCCCTCGCGGCTTACGGCCGCCCGGTGCTGACGATCCCGGCCGACGTGTCGGATGCCGAGGCGGTCGACGCCGCCGCCGCCCGGATCGAAGCCGAGCTCGGGCCGGTCCGCGCCTGGGTCAACAATGCGATGTCGACGGTGGTGAGCCGGGCCGACCGGATCACGCCGGCCGAGTACCGCCGCGTCACGGAGACGACCTATCTCAGCCAGGTCTACGGCACGCTCGCCGCCCTGCGCTTCATGAAGCCGCGCGATCGCGGGGCGATCATCCAGGTCTCGTCCGGGCTGGGCTACCGCGCCGCGGCGCTGCAGGCGCCGTACTGCGCGGCCAAGTTCGCCGTCTCGGGCTTCACCGACTCGCTGCGCTGCGAGCTGATCCACGACAAGTCCGCGGTCTCGCTCAGCGTGATCTACCTGCCGGCGGTCAACACCCCGCAATACCGCTGGACCCGCAACCGGACCGGCCGCGACCAGAATGCGCCGGACCCGGTCTACGATTCGCGCCTGTGCGCCGAGGCCATCGTCTACGCCGCCGAGCATCCGCGCCGCGAGGTCTGGGTCGGCCGCAGCACGGTGATGATGGCGGCGGCCCAGGCCCTGGTCCCGGGCTATGCCGACCGGAAGGCCGCCGAGATGTGGCCCAAGCAGATGGCCGACGAGGACCTGCCGTACCGGGCCGGCAACCTCGACGCCCCGGTGCCGGGCGACGTCGGCATCGACGGGCGCTTCGGCGCCCGGACCAAGCGCACCCGTTCCGCGTTCTGGACCAGCCGGGAGCGCGACCTGCTCATGGCGGGCCTGGCCGGAAACGCCCTGGCGGGGCTCGCGAGCGCCGCGGCGGTGGCGCGTTCCCCGCGGCGGCTGCTGCCGCGGCCCTGACGGGCTCCCGTTCCGGCGGGGCGCCTGATAGGAACCCCGCACCATCCCCACTGCCACGAGGCGACGCGTGCCCGGATACCTGCCCTTTGCCGGCGCCCTCGATCTGCCGGCCTACGTTTGCGACAATTGCGGCTTCTGGCAGCGCCACTTCGAGACCCCGCCGGCCTGCCCGATGTGCCTCGACGCCCGCCACGTCGTGCCGCAGGACGGCTGGCGCTTCTGGACGAAGCGCGAGGCGCAGGCGCGCTTTCCCTGCCATTGGCAGGAGCTTGAGCCGGGCGTCTGGCGGTTCTGGAACGAGCCGGTCTCGGGCATCGGCCCGTCGAGCTACCTGATCTGCACGGAGGCCGGCAACATGGGCTTCGAGGGCTGCCCGGTCTTCAGCGAGGCGGCGCTCGACCACATCGCCGCTTTGGGCGGCATGCAGGTGCTTTCGGCCTCGCACCCACACGCCTACGGGGCGCTGGTGCAGCTGCAGGACCGGTTCGACCCGGAGCTGTGCCTGCCCGCCGCCGACTTCACCTGGAGCGCCGCGCTGCAGGTCTCGTGGCCCTACGACGACTTCCTCGAGCCGCTGCCGGGCCTCGAGCTCCACCGCACCGCCGGCCACTTCGACGGCCACGCCGTGCTGTTCGATCGCCAGCGGAAGATCTGCTTCTGCGGCGACGCTTTGAAGTTCGAGCTGGACCCGGAGGATTTCCGCCGCGCCGTGACGATCTCGGCGCACAAGGCCTTCGTGCGCGGCGTGCCGCTGACGACGAACGAACTTCGCCATTACCGCGACGTGTTCGCCCGCCTCGACTTCACCCAGACCTGGACCCCGTTCGAGCCCGCCGCCAATTGCGGGCGTGCCGAGGTCCTGGCGCTGATCGACGAGATGCTGGCGACGCGGCCGCACGCGGCGCCGGTGCGGTTGGACGGCCTACGGCGGTAACGCCGCTTTCCTCCCCCCGCAAAGGGGGGAGGGAGGTGCGCGTCAGCGCTTGGTGTTCCCCGCCGTCTGCCCGAACATCACCTTCTTGGCGTCCTCGCTCATGGTCTTGCCGTGGTCGGGGTTGACCTCCGGGGCGCGGGCGTAGGCGGCCTTGGTGGCGGGGCGCTCGGCGATGGCGTGGAACCAGCGCTTCAGGTTCGGGTGATCGTCGAGGGTCTGGCCCTGCTTCTCCCACGGGACGATCCAAGGATAGGCCGCCATGTCGGCGATGCCGTAATCGCCGGCGACGAAGTCGCGGTCGGCGAGCCGTCGGTCGAGGACGCCGTAGAGCCGGTTGGTCTCGTTGACGTAGCGGTTGATCGCGTAGGGGATCTTCTCGGGGGCGTATTGCGAGAAGTGGTGGTTCTGGCCGAGCATCGGACCGAGGCCCCCCATCTGCCAGAACAGCCATTGCAGCGCCTCCTGCCGGCCGCGGAGGTCCGTGGCCAGGAACCGGCCGGTCTTCTCGGCGAGGTAGAGCAGGATCGCGCCCGACTCGAACAGCGTGATCGGCGCGCCGCCGTCGGCCGGCGCGTGGTCGACGATCGCCGGCATGCGGTTGTTCGGCGCGATCTTCAGGAAGCCGGGATCGAACTGCTCGCCCTTGCCGATGTTGACCGGCTTGATCGTGTAGGGGAGGCCGACCTCCTCGAGGAACATCGTCACCTTGTGACCGTTCGGGGTCGGCCAGTAGTAGAGATCGATCATCGAAACATCCTCAGGTGACGTGGACCGTCGCGCCCTCGATGCCGCAGGTGGGTCGGATGGGCCGCGGATCAAGCGGAGTACGGCACAGGGCGCCTCTGGGACCGCCTGCGCATCGGTCGTACCGCAGGGACCACGTTGGCCGTCGGCCTTTCGCAATCGTACCTTCGTCTTCACGCCGCCATCGATCAAATGCGCGGCAATCCTCGGCCGTTTCCTTCAGGCCCGCCATGGTTTGAGTCGCGTCATCGGGGAGGCGGGTCATGATCAGCGCGACGTCGATCAGCAGTGCCGGCCTTGCTGCCGCGTCGCAGAGGTTCGAGTCGACCGCCACGCGCGTGGCCGAGATCGGGACGAGCCTTCCGAGCGCGGCCCAGGTCGACCTGTCGAGCACGGCCGTCCAGCTGATCGAGGACAAGGCCGCCTTCGCGGCCAACGCGGCGGTCCTGCGCGCGTCCGACGCGATGGAGCGGACAGTCCTCGACATCCGCGTCTAGGGCCGCGACACCGATCGAACCTTGCCCGCGCCCCGGCGACCCCGTAAGACCGATGGCATGTCGGGGTGTAGCGCAGTCTGGTAGCGCACCTGGTTTGGGACCAGGGGGTCGTAGGTTCGAATCCTATCGCCCCGACCATCGATTTCCGGAGCGGTGTCTGAAGGCCATGTCGAGCGCCCGCATCTTCCAGCCGTCGAAGGACGCGTCCCAGTCGGGGACGGCCCGGACCAAGGTCTGGCACCTCGAGTTCGACCAGACCGCGCCGCGCGAGACCGACCCGCTGATGGGCTGGACCGGCTCGGGCGACATGCTGCAGCAGGTCCACCTCAAGTTCGAGTCCCTCGAGGATGCGGTCGCCTACGCCAAGAAGGCCGGCATCGCCTACCGCGTCGAGGAGCCGAAGACGGCCCCCCCGCGCAAGGGGCTGTCCTACTCCGACAATTTCAAGTTCAACCGCACGGCGCCCTGGACGCACTGACCGGGACACGCCGAGCCGATCGGCTCAGGCCTCGTCCTTGCGCGCCTTCCAGGCCGCGTAGGGCGCGGTCGCGTCCGGCACGTCGAGGTGCTTCAGCCGCATCGGCTGCGCGTCGAGCGGGCGGCACAGCTCGGCGTAGATCTCGGCGCCGAGCAGCCCGAACTCGCCGGCCGTGGCGGCGGCGTTGGCGAAGTAGCCCTCGCGGATGCCCGACAGCCGCATCGCGGCGTGGCACATCGGGCAGGGCTGGCCGCTGGCGTACATCACGCTGCCGGACAGGTCGCGGCTGTTGAGGCGCCGGCTCGCCTCGCGCAGCGCCACCATCTCGGCATGCCCGGTCGGGTCGTTGGTGGTGTGGACGTTGTTGGCGACCCGGGCCAGGACCTCGTCGCCGCGCACCAGGACGGCGCCGTAGGGCGTGCCGCCGTCGCAGACGTTGTCGGCGGCCAGCTGCACCGCCTCGCTCAGGTACCGTGCGTGATCGCTCATGATGGTCGGTCCTCCCGGATGCGGTCGGGAACGCCCAGGGGCGGAGAACGGTTCGATCCCGCCGCTCAGAACGCGTAGCGCACGGTGCAGTACGGCATCGTCTCCGCGAGCACCGCCTTGAAGCGCGTGAGCCAGCGGCCCTTCCAGCCGGCGCGGTAGCGGACGTTGGCGCCGCCGCCTTCGGAGACCTTGGCCTCCTGGATATCGGGCCGCCACAGCAGCTCCTCGGCGCGCGGATGCCAGCCGAGATTGACCGCGTGCAGGCCGGCATTGTGGGTCAGCAGGATGATCTCGCACTTGAGCTGGGCCTTGGCGGCGTCCGACAGCGTGCCGTCGATCTCGGCGAACAAGGCCCGCCAATCCGCCTCCCAGCCCTCGTAGAGGATGACCGGCGAGAAGTTGACGTGGACCTCGTAGCCCGCGGCCACGAAGTCGTCGATCGCCGCGATCCGCTCCGCGATCGGCGTCGTGCGCACGTCGACCACCTTGGCGATCCGTGCCGGCATCAGCGAGAATCGGATGCGGGTGCGCCCCTGCGGGTCGTAGGCGAGCAGGTCGCGGTTCACCGCCTTGGTCGCGAACGAGCCCTTGGCGTTGGGCAGGGTGCGGAACAGCGCGACGAGGTCGCGGACGTTGTCGCAGATCGCCGCGTCGACCGAGAGGTCGCCGTTCTCGCCGATGTCGTAGACCCAGGCGGCGGGATCGATGGTGTCGGGCTCCGGCAGCGCGCCCTGCTTCCGGGCATGCCGCGCGATCGCCGCGCAGGCGGCCTCGACGTTCACGAACAGCGAGATCGGGTTGGAAAACCCCTTGCGCCGCGGCACGTAGCAGTAGGCGCAGGCCATGGCGCAGCCGTTCGAGGTCGAGGGCGCGATGAAGTGGGCGCTGCGGCCGTTGGGCCGCATCGTCAGCCCCTTCTTCACCCCGAGCACCAGCGTCGAGCGCTTGATCCGGACCCAGTCCTCGACCGAGCCCTCGTTGCCGTGGAGCGCCGGGATGTTCCAGTGCGAGGGCACCGGGATGCGCGTCGCGTCCGGGTAGCGCGCCAGGATCTCGCGCCCGCGCGGAAACGTCTCCACCGCGGGCTCGTGATAGATCGTGGAGATGTCGAGGAGGTCGCCGATCGAGGCCATGCGGGGTCCGGCGGCCCGGAACGCGGCCGCCCCTGCAATATGGGGCGCCGGCTCAGAGCCGCGAGAGCAGGTCGGCCTTCTTCTCGGCGAACTCGGCCTCGGTCAGCACCCCGCGGCCGTGAAGCTCGGCGAGCCGCTCGATCTTCGTGAACACGTCCCCGTCGCCCGACGAGTCCGGCGGCGCGGCAGGGATGGAAGCGGGGGCGGGGGCCGAAGCGGGAGAAGCGTCGCGCGCGGGTGTCGGCGCGTCCGGCGCGAGGCGGCGCAGCGTATCGAGGGCGATGCTGCCCTGCGGCCCGGTGAAGCGCAGGGCGCCGTCGGACTGGGAGACCCCCGAGATCTGGTGCTCGCCGGTGTCGTAGAGCGCGACCCCGGCGTCGGACTCGATCGCCAGGCGCCGCGTGTCCGGGAAGTAGGCATAGCGCAGGCCGTTCTGGGCGCCCGCGCTCGACGGCTGGCCGAGGCCCGCCGGCCACCAC
>NZ_VRVH01000170.1:0-9607 GCF_008040095.1 Methylobacterium sp. WL6
GGCCGGACCGCAAGGTCGCCGCCGTCGTGCTCAAGCCGTCGGACCTTGCGCCGGCCTGGCGCGGCGCGGTGCCGGTGCTCTGCGTCTCGAGCCGCGGCCCGTTCGACGAGGCGGCGACGCTGATGCTGAGCCAGACCCTCGACCGCCACGGCCTGCGCTCCGAGGTGATCGCGATGTCCGCGATCCGCGCCGGCGCGCGGCCGAAGGATGTCGGCAGTCTGGCGATGATCTGCTTCTCCTATCTCGAGCCGGTGAGCCTGTCGCAGATCCGCTTCACCGTGCGGCAGGCGCGCGCCGCGGTGCCGGGCGTCAGCGTCCTCGTCGGGTTCTGGGGCGAGCGCGATCCCGCCACCCTCGATCGCCTGCGCCGGGCGACCTCGGCCGACTTCCTGGTCACGACGCTCAACGACGCGATCGAGAACGCCATCGCGGTCTCGCGCATGCCGGCGGCGGCGCCGGCGCATCCGGCCGCGCGATCCGAGCCCCGCCTGCCGCAGGCCGCCGAGTAGCGGCGGCGGTCGGTCGTCGCGCGGCCCGACCGCTCGATCGCGATTCCGTGCGCGTCGCGGTCGACGATGTGGTCGACGTCGTGCACCGGCCGGCGCGACGGCTGGGCGGCGAAGCGGGTTTTCACGCCTTCGCCGATGCGCGAGACCGGCTCGCCGGGCGGTATCCGCGCTTTCGGCTTCGGCGCGAGACTGACCTTCGCCAGAATGCCGGGATCGCCCGGGCGCCCCCTGGCGTTATCGCGGTGGTGTCGATCCGGATCGTGCGCCAGAACGCTTTTGCGCAGGCGCAGCGACTCGCCGGCGTCGAACGAAGCGATGGAGCGGCCGACCGATGCCGAAGGATGAGACCCCGTCGACATGACCCAGACGCCCGAGACACCGCCGACCGGCCGCACCACCCGTGTCGGCACCGGGTCCGTCTCCGCCATGTCGGACCCGCGCAACGAGATCTTCTTCGCGGCCGTCGAGACGACCCGCATGCCGATGACGGTGACGGACCCGCGCCAGTCTGACAACCCGATCATCTTCGCCAACAACGCCTTCATCGCGATGTCCGGCTACAGCCGCGAGGAGATCGTCGGCCGCAACTGCCGCTTCCTGCAGGGACCGGAGACCGACCGCGAGGCGGTCGCGCAGGTGCGCGCGGCGATCGACGAGCGCCGCGAGTACAGCACCGAGATCCTGAACTACCGCAAGGACGGCTCGACCTTCTGGAACGCGCTGTTCGTCTCGCCGCTCTACGACACCGCGGGGGAGCTGCTGTACTTCTTCGCCTCGCAGCTCGACGTGTCGCGCCGCCGCGACGCCGAGGAGGCCCTGGGCCAGGCCCAGAAGATGGAGGCGCTCGGCCAGCTCACCGGCGGCATCGCGCACGATTTCAACAACCTGCTCCAGGTCATCGTCGGCTACGTCGACATCCTCAGCGCCGGGCTCGAGAAGCCGGATGCCGACAAGGGCCGCCTCGGGCGTGCCGCCGACAACATCCGCCAGGCCGCGCAGCGCGCCACGACGCTGACGCAGCAGCTCCTCGCCTTCTCGCGCAAGCAGCGCCTGGAAGGCCGCGCGGTCAACCTCAACGCCCTGATCGAGGGCATGCGCGACATGGTCGCCCGCTCCGTCGGCGAGGCGATCACCGTCGACTACGACCCGGCGCCGGACCTGTGGAACTGCCGGGTCGACCCGACCCAGGCCGAGGTCGCGCTGCTCAACGTGATGATCAACGCCCGCGACGCGATGCCGGAGGGCGGCCGCATCCGCATCGTCACCGAGAACCTCGACGTGTCCGAGCGCGACATCACTGGGACCGGCCCCTTGCGCGCCGGCCGCTACGTCCGGGTCTCGATCACCGACACCGGCACCGGCATGCCGCCCTCGGTGCTGGCGCGGGTGATGGACCCGTTCTTCACCACCAAGGAGGAGGGCAAGGGTACCGGGCTCGGCCTCTCGATGGTCTACGGCTTCGCCAAGCAGTCGGGCGGCGCGGCCCAGATCGAATCGGTCCAGGGGGAGGGCACCACCGTGCGCCTGTCGTTCCCGGTGACCGAGATTGGGGTGAAGGAGGCGCCGAAGCCGGCGGCCCGCGCCATCGAGCGCCAGGGCACCGAGACCATCCTGATCGTCGACGACCGCGAGGACGTGGCCGAGCTCGCCCGGACGATCCTGCGCGACTTCGGCTACGTCACGCTGATGGCCGGGAACGGGCGCGAAGCCCTGGAGATCCTCGATGGCAACGACCGCATCGACATGATCTTCACCGACCTGATCATGCCCGGCGGCATGAACGGGGTGATGCTCGCCCGCGAGGCGCGGCGCCGGCAGCCGCGGCTCAAGGTGCTGCTCACCACCGGCTACGCCGAGGCGAGCCTGGAGCGAACCGACGCAGGGGGATCCGAGTTCGACGTGTTGAACAAGCCCTACCGCCGCACGGACCTGATCCGTCGCGTGCGCGCCGTCCTCGACGGGCCGACCGGGACCGGCTGAGGACGCTGCGTCGGCGGACGGGTGAATCGGGCGGAGACGCGAGGTCGATCATGCCGCAGGGCGACAAGGGCAAGTACACCGACAAGCAGGTGCGGAAGGCCGAGCACATCGCCGACTCGTACGAGAAGCGCGGCGTGCCCGAGGAGGAGGCCGAGGCCCGCGCCTGGACGACGGTTAACAAGGACGACGGCGGCGGCAAGAAGCCCGGCGGCTCCGGCCGGGGCAAGGCCACCGGCCACACGGCGGCGCATGCGGGCGGGGAGAAGGGCGGCAAGGCGGGCGGCAAGGCCTCGGCCGCGCGCACGCCGGAAGAGCGCTCGGCCTCGGCCAGGAAGGCGGCCGCCACCCGCAAGGCGAATCGCGGCGGCTGACCCCTGCTGCCGGCGGCGGTCGCCAAACGGCGGCGATCCGGCTACCCTCCGACGAGCGCTCGCGGACCTGGTTGGCCAAAAGTCCAACTTGCCAAGGCCTCCCAACTGGCTTTGGCTGCGATCGGCCAGCGAGAAGCCGAAAAAGGCCGGCACGCCATGCCGGAACCGCACGGAGGAACAGCACCATGAACAAGCCGGAATTCCTGGCCGACGCCAAGACCAAGTCGCCGTTCTCGGCCCGCTACGACAACTTCATCGGCGGGCAGTGGGTCGCGCCGGCGAACGGCCGCTACTTCGAGAACACCTCGCCGATCACCGGCCGGGTCATCTGCGAGGTCGCCCGCTCGGACGCGCAGGACGTGGAGAAGGCGCTCGACGCCGCCCACGCTGCCAAGGACGCCTGGGGCCGCACCTCGGCCGGCGAGCGCGCCCGCATCCTCAACAAGATCGCCGACCGGATGGAGGAGAACCTCGACCTGATCGCGCTGGCCGAGACCTGGGACAACGGCAAGCCGATCCGCGAGACGGTGAACGCCGACATCCCGCTCGCCATCGACCACTTCCGCTACTTCGCCGGCTGCATCCGCGCCCAGGAAGGCGGCATCTCTGAGATCGACCACGACACGGTCGCCTACCACTTCCACGAGCCGCTGGGCGTCGTTGGGCAGATCATCCCGTGGAACTTCCCGATCCTGATGGCGGTGTGGAAGGTCGCCCCGGCGCTCGCCGCCGGCAACTGCATCGTGTTGAAGCCGGCCGAGCAGACCCCGGCCTCGATCCTCGTGGTGCTGGAGCTGATCGCCGACCTGCTGCCGCCGGGCACGCTCAACGTCATCAACGGCTTCGGCCTGGAATGCGGCAAGCCGCTCGCCTCCTCGCCCCGCATCGCCAAGATCGCCTTCACCGGCGAGACGACGACGGGCCGGCTGATCATGCAGTACGCCTCGCAGAACCTGATCCCGGTGACGCTGGAGCTCGGCGGCAAGTCGCCGAACATCTTCTTCGCGGACGTGGCCAACGAGGACGACGACTTCTTCGACAAGGCGCTCGAAGGCTTCACCATGTTCGCCCTCAACCAGGGCGAGGTCTGCACCTGCCCGAGCCGCGCGCTCGTGCACGAGTCGATCTACGACCGGTTCATGGAGCGCGCGGTCAAGCGCGTCGAGGCGATCACCCAGGGCTCGCCCCTCGATCCCACGACGATGATCGGCGCGCAGGCCTCGTCCGAGCAGATGGAGAAGATCCTCTCCTACATCGACATCGGCCGGCAGGAGGGCGCGCAGGTGCTCACCGGCGGCGCGCGCAACGTGAAGGACGGCGACCTGGCCGACGGCTTCTACGTGCAGCCGACGGTGCTCCAGGGCCACAACAAGATGCGGATCTTCCAGGAGGAGATCTTCGGGCCGGTGCTCTCGGTGACGACCTTCAAGGACGACGCCGACGCGCTCGCCATCGCCAACGACACGCTCTACGGCCTCGGCGCCGGCGTGTGGACCCGCGACGGCACCCGCGCCTACCGCTTCGGCCGCTCGATCCAGGCCGGCCGCGTCTGGACCAACTGCTACCACGCCTACCCGGCCCACGCGGCCTTCGGCGGCTACAAGCAGTCCGGCATCGGCCGCGAGAACCATCGCATGATGCTCGACCACTACCAGCAGACCAAGAACATGCTGGTGAGCTACTCGGCCAAGAAGCTCGGCTTCTTCTAGGCCAGCGAGAAACCGCCCCGGCCGCCAAGGCCGGGGCTTCGGTCTCGACCGCAAGACGACGTCGCCCGAGACGACCTTGCCCCGGCCCGCAACGGCCGGGGCTTTTTGCCGGTGCCGATCGCCGCCCGGCGCGGGCCCTCTGCATTTCGGCGCGGCGCGATCCACATAGGATCGAGCCGGGCGATCACGGCGAACGGGAGCGACGCATGACGGAGACCGCGACGACCGAGACCACCGCCGAGCAAGCCGGCGTCGACGGCACGCCGTTGCGAGTCACCGCGACGCCCGCCGCCCTCGAGCTGATCGCGGAGCTGCGGGCCGAGCACGGCCCGGTGATGTTCCACCAGTCGGGCGGGTGCTGCGACGGCTCCTCGCCGATGTGCTACGGCGTCGGCGACTTCATCACCGGCGACGGCGACGTCCATCTCGGTCAGGTCGGCGGCGCGGACTTCTACATCAGCCGCCCGCAATTTACGGTCTGGAAGCACACCCACATCATGCTCGACGTGGTGCCCGGGCGCGGCGGCATGTTCTCCCTCGAGAACGGCCGCGAGAAGCGCTTCCACATCCGCTCGCGCCTGTTCACCGCAGCCGAGAACGCGGCTCTCGACGGCGCCTGCAAGCTCTGAGCGCCGCCGCTGGTCCGCGCGGGCTCAGCGCGCCTCGGACCGGTCGCCGGCCAGCCTTTCGGCGCGGGTGCGCTCGTCGGCGGTGAGCCCGGCGAGCGCCTGGTCGAGCCAGGCATCCGACAGCCCCTGGCCGGCCGCCGTGAGGTTCCAGGCCGCGGCCTCGACCGGGTTCTTCGGCACGCCGCGCCCGGTGGCGTAGAGCCGTGCGACGCGGTTCTGGGCGATGGCGTTGCCGCGGGCGGCCGCGTGCAGGAAGTAGCGGGCGGCGCGTCCCTCGTCCTTCGGCAGGCCCTTGCCGTTGAACAGCAGGATCGCGAACTCGACCTCCCCGGCGAGGTCGCCGTTGTCGGCCGCCCGCCGGAACAGCTCGGCCGCCTTAGTCGCGTCCTGCGGCACGCCGCGGCCCTGCAGGTAGAGCACCCCGAGATCGTGCTGGGCCGGGCCGATCTCGCCGTCGGCGGCCTTGCGGAACATCGTCGCCGCCCGCGCCAGGTCGGCCTCGGTGCCGCTGCCGAGCAGCAGCAGCGCGAAGTTGTAGGCCGCGGTCGGCGAGCCGTGCTCGGCCGCCTGCTCCAGCCAGCGCCGGCCGGCCTTCGGGTCCTTGGGCACGCCGCGCCCGTCGAGGGACATCAGCCCGAGCGAGGACATCGCCCCGGGCTCGCCCTGCGCCGCGGCGAGGCGGTACCAGTCGGCGGCCTTCACCGGATCCGGCTTGATGCCGAGGCCCTGGTTGTACAACTCGCCGAGCAGCGTCATCGCCGCCGCGTCCTTGCGGTCGGCCTCGATCCGCTTCGTCGCCTCCCGGAACGCGGTCACGTACTGCCCGCGCTGATAGGCGCCGTAGGCGAAGTCCGGCGTGCGGTCGGTCGGCGGCGGGCGGGCGCCGCCGGAATAGCCGATGGTGTAGGGGGTCGGCAGCTCGCGCATCGGCGGCTTCACCGGATCGGTGCCCGGCGTCTTGGCCGGCTCGACCGTGCCGGGGGACGCGACGGCGGGGCCGCCGGTGGAGACGGCCCCCCCGGCCATGAGCAGCGCGAATCCGAGGGCGCGGAATCGCCTCACGAGGCGACCTCCGACAGCGACGTCTGCAGCGTCGCGATGCGTGCGGGATCGTCCATCCACAGGCCGCTCTCCAGCCCGACGAACTCGGCGCCGGTGGCCGCGAGCCCGGCGATCTCGGTCTCGGCGCAGGCGACGCCGATGCATGGGGTCTCGAAGATCTCGGCCCACCACGCGGTGCGCTCGCGCACCGCCTCGGGTTCGGCGGCGACGCCGTCCGGGTAGAGGCCGCCGAACATCAGGTAGTCGATGCCCGCCTCGCCCGCATCCATCGCCGCGTGCCGGGTCTCGATCCCGCCCACGCCGAGGATCCGGCCGTCCCGCAGGCGCCCGCGCAGCTCCTGCAGCGTGCCGTCCTCGGGCTTGTCGACGTGGATGCCGTCGGCGCCGCCGCGGGCCGAGACGCTGACGAGGTCGCCCGGGAAGCCCGCCGCGGCGACGACCAGGGCCGCCCCAGCCGCCTGCACGGCGGGGGCGACGCGCTTGACCAGGGCGATCAGGCTGCGCTCGTCGGACGGCGCCAGCCGCAGGATCACCGCGGCCACGTCGCCGGCGCCGCAGGCGCGCTCGAGCGCGGGCAGCAGCGCGTCGACATGCTCGGGCCCGACGCGATGCGGCGTCAGCAGGGTGAGGCGGGGTGCGTCGGTCATGCGCCCTGATACCGCCGCGCAGCGCGTCGGGGAAGCGGAGAGGGACGTTTCAGGGGCTGCGAAGGCGATCGATCCCGACGTCCTGCGCAGACCTTGTCAGGCCCGCTCGTCATTCCGGGGCTGCGCGGCAGAGCCCGGAATCCGGAACCACAGGGCGCGATCGGTTCGGCTCCGTCGGCGGATCCGGATTCCGGGTTCGCCCTTCGGCGCCCCGGAATGACGGGTATGGGGCGATCGGGTGGAGGTGGTCCGTCCGATCGCCTGGAACGAAGACCGGTCGCCTCAGTTCGCGGTGATCTTCGGGTCGAGCGAGCCGTTGGCGTAGCGCTTGGCCATGGCCGAGACCGAGATCGGGCGGATCTTCGAGCCCTGGCCGGCGGTGCCGAACTCCTCGAAGCGCTGCTTGCACAGCTTGGTCATCGCCTCCATGGCGGGCTTGAGGTACTTGCGCGGATCGAACTCGGACGGATTCTCGGCCAGCACCTTCCGGATCTGGCCGGTCAGCGCCATGCGGTTGTCGGTGTCGATGTTGATCTTGCGCACGCCGTGCTTGATCCCGCGCTGGATCTCGGCGACCGGCACGCCCCAGGTCGGCTTTATCTGGCCGCCGTACCGGTTGATGATGTCCTGCAGCTCCTGCGGCACCGAGGACGAGCCGTGCATCACGAGGTGGGTCGTCGGCAGGCGCCGGTGGATCTCCTCGATGACGTTCATCGCGAGCACGTCGCCGTCGGGCTGGCGGGTGAACTTGTAGGCGCCGTGGCTGGTGCCCATCGCGACCGCGAGCGCGTCGACCTTCGTGGCGGCGACGAACTTCACCGCCTCGTCCGGGTCGGTGAGGAGCTGGTCGTGGCTGAGCACCCCTTCCGCGCCGTGGCCGTCCTCGGCCTCGCCCTCGCCGCTCTCGAGGGAGCCGAGCACGCCGAGCTCGCCCTCCACCGAGACGCCGGCCCAGTGCGCCATCTCCGACACCTTGTGGGTGATGCCGACGTTGTAGGCGTAGTCGGCCGGGGTCTTGCCGTCGGCCTTGAGCGACCCGTCCATCATCACCGAGGTGAAGCCGTACTGGATCGCGGTGGCGCAGGTGGCCTCGTCGCTGCCGTGGTCGAGATGCATGCAGACGGGGATGTGCGGGTAGATCTCGACGAGCCCGTCGATGAGCTTGGCCAGGACGATGTCGTTGGCGTAGGCGCGGGCGCCCTTGCTCGCCTGCAGGATCACCGGGGAATCGGTGGCGTCGGCGGCCGCCATGATGGCGAGCCCCTGCTCCATGTTGTTCATGTTGAAGGCCGGCACGCCGTAGCCGTACTCGGCGGCGTGATCGAGAAGCTGCCTCAACGTGATCCGCGCCATCGTCCGTGCTCCGTCTAAGCTCTGTTCGGGTCTGTGGGGGAAGAACGCCGCCACGGCACGCCTGGATCGCGTGGGGCGGCGCGAAATCGTTTCGCGGCTCAGTCCTTGGCGCGCAGCGCCTCGACGCCGGGCAGGGTCTTGCCCTCCAGCCATTCGAGGAAGGCGCCGCCGGCGGTCGAGATGTAGGAGAACCGCTCCGACACGCCGGCATGGTTCAGGGCGGCCACGGTATCGCCGCCGCCGGCGACCGAGACCAGCTTGCCGGCCGTGGTGCGCTCGGCCGCGTGCCGCGCCGCGGCGACCGTGGCGGCATCGAACGGCGTCATCTCGAAGGCGCCGAGCGGGCCGTTCCAGACCAGGGTCGCGGCTTCGTCGATCGCCGCGTCGATCTCGGCGACCGATCTCGGGCCGGCGTCGAGGATCATGCCGCCCTCGGGCACCGCGTCGACGGGCACCGTCTCGTTGGCGGCATTCGCCTTGAACTCGGAGGCGACGACCGCGTCGACCGGCAGGATGATCCGGCATTTCGCGGACTCGGCCGCGGCCAGGATGCGCAGGGCGGTCTCGGCGAGGTCCTTCTCGCACAGCGACTTGCCGACCGCCTTGCCCTGCGCGTGCAGGAAGGTGTTGGCCATGCCGCCGCCGATCACCAGCATGTCGACCTTGGTGACGAGGTTCTCCAGCAGGTCGATCTTCGACGAGACCTTGGCGCCTCCGACGAGCGCGATCACCGGGCGCTTGGGCGCCTCGAGCCCCTTGGTCAGGGCATCGAGCTCGGCCTGCATCAGGCGTCCGGCATAGGCCGGCAGGCGGTGGGCGAGGCCTTCCGTCGAGGCGTGCGCCCGGTGGGCGGCCGAGAACGCCTCGTTGACGTAGACGTCGCCGTTCGTCGCGAGCGCGTCGGCGAAGGCCGCGTCGTTCTTCTCCTCGCCGGCGTGGTAGCGGGTGTTCTCCAGCAGCAGCACGTCGCCGTCCCGCATCGCGGCAACGGCGGTCGCGGCGGCCTCGCCGACGCAATCCTCGGCGAAGGCCACCGGGCTTCCGAGCTTGTCCGACAGGGTGGCGACGACGGGCCGGAGCGAGTCCTTGGCCTCGCGCTTGCCCTTCGGCCGGCCGAAATGGGCGAGCAGCACGACCTTGCCGCCCTGGCCCGCGATCTCGCGGATCGTCGGCACCACGCGCTCGATCCGGGTCGCGTCGGTGACGCGGCCGGCCTCCATCGGGACGTTGAGGTCGACGCGGAGCAGGACGCGCTTGCCGGCGAGCGGGCCGGCATCGTCGAGGGTGCGGAAGGCGGTCATGCGGTCGGGCTCCGGTCGGCTTTCGGTCAGCGCGCGGGCGAAGGGG
>NZ_VRVH01000171.1:0-9544 GCF_008040095.1 Methylobacterium sp. WL6
CGCCGCGGCCTCGCAGGTGCTGACCTCCGCCACCGAGCTGTCGCGCCAGTCCGAGCACCTCAACGCCGAGATGAGCCGCATGCTGGCTTCGCTCCGCGCCGCCTGAGGCGGGGCCGGAGGGGGCGGCGGTCGCGTCCCGGTTGCGGGACGCGCGGTCACGAAGGTCGGACGGCAGGCGCGCGCTGCCGATCACGCCGTCCGCACGCGCGCTTGCCATACACAAGCTTGCGCAACGACGGGCGACGCTTATAATCCGGCTTGCAGGCCCGCGGATCGACCGCGCTGCGGCCGCAGCGAGCGACCCGGACGGGATCGCCATGCCGCCTCGCGTCCGCCTCTCCAAGACCCGCGACCTGCTGGCCGCCCTCGAAGCCGACGGATGGGGGATCGCGCGGAAGGGCCCGGGCGACCATGTCCAGCTCAAGCATCCGACCAGGCCGGGACGGGTGACGGTGGATACCGGTCGGCGCGAGCAGGCGATCGGCACGCTGCGAAGCGTGTATCGGCAAGCCGGGTGGGCGTGGTGACGCCTCCGCCCTTCGAGGACGAGGCCGGATCGTCGGCCCGACGGGAAGCACCGCCCATGGCCCGTGTCGTCATGCTGATCCACGGCGAGGCCGGAAACTACGGCGCCTCGTTCCCCGATTTCCCCGGCGCCACCACCGGCGCGGACGACCTCGACACGCTCTACGTGAAGGCGGCCGAGATGCTGGCCTTCCATGTCGGCGGCCTGGCCGAGGATGGCGAGCCGATCCCCGGCATCCGCTCGCTCGACGCGCTGCGCCGCGATCGCGTGTTCCGGGAGGACAGCGCCGATGCGATCGTCGCCCTCATCGACGTCGACCTCCCCGGGCGCGCCGTGCGGGTGAACATCTCGGTCGAGGAGAATCTGCTGAAGCGGATCGATCGCGCGGCCGCCTCGGCCGGCGAGACCCGGTCCGGCTTTCTCGCCTCGGCCGCCAAGGCGCGGCTCGTCGGCGCCGGGACCTGAACCCCGACGCGAACCGCGCAGCGCCCCCGAATCCCCACCCTTCGACGAACGCCGGCTCCGGGGGTCACCCGCGCCGGCAAACGTGCTATAGCGCGTGCCCACGCGGCGGGTTTGCCGCGGCCGCCCGGTTGACAGGGCGGGCCCCTCCTCGCCACATCCCGGATCATGAGCGCCATCACGAATCTCGACACCGCCTCGGACGGGGCGTCCGCAACCGCCGCAAAGCCGCCGCTGGAGATCCTGCTCGCGGCCCCCCGCGGCTTCTGCGCCGGCGTGGTGCGGGCGATCGACGTGGTCGAGCGCGCGCTCGCGATCTACGGGCCGCCGGTCTACGTCCGCCACGAGATCGTGCACAACAAGTACGTGGTCGAGAGCCTGAAGCGCAAAGGCGCGGTGTTCGTGCGCGAGCTCGACGAGGTCCCCGACGGCGAGGCGCCGGTGATCTTCTCCGCCCACGGCGTGGCCAAGACCGTGCCGGCCAACGCCGACACCCGCGGCCTGATCACCATCGACGCCACCTGCCCGCTGGTGACCAAGGTCCACCGCGAGGCCGAGATTCACCACAAGCGCGGCCGCCACGTGCTCCTCGTCGGCCATTCCGGCCACCCGGAGGTCGTCGGCACCATGGGCCAGCTGCCCAAGGGCTCGATCACCCTGGTCGAGGACCTCGAGCAGATCGCCGCGCTCGAGCCCGAGAACCCGAACAACCTCGCCTGGGTCACCCAGACGACGCTGTCGGTCGACGACACCCTGCACATCGTCGCCGCCCTGAAGGCGAAGTTCCCGACCATCACCGGGCCGCACAAGGACGACATCTGCTACGCCACCACCAACCGTCAGGAGGCGGTGAAGCAGATCGCGCCGCTGGTCGACGCGCTGATCGTCGTCGGCTCCTCGAACTCCTCGAACTCGCAGCGCCTGCGCGAGGTCGCCGAGCGCGTCGGCTGCCCGATCACCCGCCTCGTGCTCCGCGCCGAGGAGATCGACTGGCCCGCCTTCGAGGGCATCACCAAGCTCGGCCTCACCGCCGGCGCCTCGGCCCCCGAGGTGCTGGTCGAGGAGATCATCGACGCCTTCGCCGCCCGCTACACGGTGACGGTCGACACGGTGCAGACCGTGGTCGAGGACATGGTTTTCCCGCTGCCGCGCGAGCTGCGCAGCGAAGCCGCCGAGTAGGTTCTCTGCGAGTTTGGGCGGCGGGTGCCATCGCCCGCCCGTCTCGCCGGCTCGGGCCGGCGGGGAACATCGTCGCGTGCCGATTGATCTGAAGATCCGTAGAAAAGAAGCGCCGTGGCCGTCTACACCGAGGTATCCGACGCGGCGCTGACCGACTTCCTCGCGGATTACGAGATCGGCGGGCTGCTCTCCTACAAGGGCATCGCGGAAGGGGTCGAGAACACCAACTTCTTCCTGCACACCACCGGCGGCGCCTACATCCTCACCCTGTACGAGAAGCGGGTGCGGGCCGGCGACCTGCCGTTCTTCATCGGCCTGATGGAGCACCTGGCGAGCCGCGGGCTGGCCTGCCCGCAGCCGATCCGCAACCGCGACGGCACGGCGCTCGGCACCCTGTGCGACCGCCCGGCGGCGATCGTCAGCTTCCTCGATGGGGTCTCGGTGAAGGCGCCGACCGCGCATCACTGTGCCGAGCTCGGACGCGCCCTGGCCCGGCTCCATGCGGCGGGCGCCGATTTCGGCATGCGCCGCGACAACAGCCTCTCGGTCGGCGCCTGGCGGGGGCTGTTCGACCAGGCCGAGCGCCAGGCCGACGGCGTCGCGCCCGGGCTCGCCGCGCGCACCCGCGACGACCTCGCCCTGCTCGAGGCGCGCTGGCCGGCGAACCTGCCCGGCGGGGTGATCCACGCGGATCTCTTCACCGACAACGTGTTCTTCATCGGCGATGGGTTGTCGGGGCTGATCGACTTCTACTTCGCCTGCACCGACGCCTTCGCCTACGACCTCGCGATCTGCCTCAACGCGTGGTGCTTCTCTCCTGAGGGCACCTACCACCGCGACATGGGCGCGGCGCTGATCGCCGGCTACGAGGCGGTGCGCCCGCTGGAGGCCGCCGAGATCGAGGCCCTGCCGATCCTGTGCCGCGGCGCGGCGCTGCGGTTCATGCTGACGCGGCTGGTCGACTGGCTGAACGTGCCGCCCGGCGCCCTGGTGCAGCCGAAGGACCCGCGCGAGTACGACCGCCGCCTGAGCTTCCACCGGCAGGCCGCGGACGCCTCGGCCTACGGATGGTCGCGATGAGCGAGGCGGCGACCGACGCGGCCCCCACCCGGGTCAAGATTTACACGGACGGGGCCTGCTCGGGGAATCCCGGCCCCGGCGGCTGGGGCGCGATCCTGATCTACGGCGACACGCGCCGCGAGATCTCGGGGGGCGAGGCGCACACCACCAACAACCGCATGGAGCTGCTCGCCGCGATCGAGGCGCTGGAGACGCTCAAGCGCCCCTGCCGCGTCGACGTGTTCACCGACTCGCAGTACCTGCGCCAGGGCGTCACCAGCTGGATCCACGGCTGGAAGGCGCGGGGCTGGCGCACCGCCGACAAGAAGCCGGTGAAGAACGAGGACCTGTGGCGCCGCATCGACGCGGCGCGCACCCGCCACACGGTCGAGTGGCACTGGGTCAAGGGCCACGCCAGCGACCCGCTGAACAACCGCGTCGACGCGCTGGCGGTGGCCGCGATGGCGCCGTTCAAGACCCGCCGCTGAGGGGGGAGGACCCGCGCCCCTCAGGCGAGCGGGCCGGGGATCGCGCGCTCGGCTTCGGCGAGCAGCCGCGTCTCGTGGCGGCGCACGAACAGCCACAGGGCCAGGCCGCCGAAGATCACCAGGGCCAGCAGCGCCAGCCCGACGGGGCCGGCGATCTGCTCGATCGAGCGGCCGCAATAGTAGGAGCCCAGCCCCATGCTCGTCGCCCAGGCGAGGCCGCCGAGCCCGTTGAACAGCATGAAGCGGCGGGCATCGAGCCGGTTCACCCCGGCGAGCAGCGCCGCGTAGGCGCGCAGCATCGCGGTGAAGCGGCCGAAGAACACGATCTTCCCGCCGTGCTCGCGGAACAGGTACTGCCCGAGCTTGAGCCGGCCGTGGTCGAGGGCGATCATGCGGCCGTAGCGCAGCAGCAGCGGCATGCCCCAGCGCCGGCCGACCCAGTAGCCGAGGTTGTCGCCGATGATCGCGGCGGCGGCCGCGGCGGCGATGATCAGCGCGATGTTGAGGTTGCCGGTGCTGCCGGCATAGACGGCCGAGGAGATCAGCACGGTCTCGCCCGGCATCGGCACGCCGGCGCTCTCCAGGGTGATGATGACGAAGATCGCGACGTAGCCGTAGGAGGCGCTCAGGTCGGCGATCGGCAGTTCGTGCAGGAAGGACATGCGGCCCCTGGGGTTGATCGGGCCGCAATTCGCAACGGGAAGGTGGCCATTCGAGGGCGCATATCCGGCCTCGGCCGGCGCGCCCTCCCAGGGGCGTCCCCGCCGGGATCAGATCACCTTGAGCAGCGCCTCGGCGCTCGAGGTCTCGGCCTTCGAGGGCGATTCCTCGACGTTGAGGACGCGCACCACGCCGTCCTCGACCAGCATCGCGTAGCGCTTGGAGCGGATGCCGAGGCCGAAGCCGCTGCCGTCCATCTCCAGGCCGAGGCCCTTGGCGAAGTCGCCGTTGCCGTCGGCGAGGAACTCGAGCCCTTCCGCGCCGCTGGCCTTCGACCACGCGTCGAGCACGAACACGTCGTTGACCGAGGTGACCGCGATGGCGTCGACGCCGCGCGCGAGGATCGCGTCCTTGTTGTTGACGAAGCCCGGCAGGTGGTTGCGGTGGCAGCTCGGGGTGAAGGCGCCCGGCACGCCGATCAGCACGACGCGGCGGCCCTTGAACACGTCGTCCGTGGTCTTGGCGAGGGGGCCCTCGGGGCCGGTGATGCGGAAGGTGGCCTGGGGCAGGTGATCGCCGACCTGAATCGTCATGTTGGACCGTTCCTCGCGCATCGCGGCATCGCGCCGCTTCGGATCGGCGGTGACGTAGCGCGGCCCACGGGGGCTGTCGAGCGAGGTGGCGCGCGCAAGGGTGATCGCCAGGGTGATCGCAGGGATGGCGCCGCGGGGTCGGGATGCGGTCGCCGGTTCGGGCCGCGCGCCTCGGCGCACCGCCTTCGCCCGCGCGCGCTCCAGGCGCGCCAGCTCCCGGCCGGGCCGGAACAGGAGGATGCGGACGAGGGTCCGCGTCCCCGCCGCCCCGATCGCCGCCTGCGCCGCGATGCAGGCATCGACCGTCGTCGCGACATCGCGATGCGAATTCATCCGTCCTCGATGCGGGTTTGACGCGCGGCCCGGAACCATCGAGCTGTCGTGCCATCATCCGATAGTTTTTGTCGGACGTAGATCGGTTACGCTGACCGCATGGCCGACTGTAAAATTGATTTCTGATCATTCGATCGGTGATGCGCATGGGTTCCGAATTTGTCGCAGGTTCCGGCCGAGCGGCCGCCAGGCTGGCGGAGATCGCCCGGTCCCTCGCGATCCCGGTCTCCGCCTTCGACGACCCGCGCGCCTGCCCGCTCGGCGACACGGCGGAGCTGCTTCGCCTGTGGCAGGGGATCGACGACCCGCAGCTGCGCGCGCGCGTGCTCGCTCATGTGCTCGCTTCGGCGCCGGCGACCGCCGAAGGGCGGGGAGCGCGGCCGGACCGGGCGACGCCGGAGCGCGACCCGCCCGCGTGACCGGCGACACCCGCACGGCGTTTTGTCCGCTGGACATCGGGGGGGCGGAGCGTAGCATGCGCGGATGCCCAGGCCTTCGATACCGATGCCCGATTCCGGCGATCCCGCCTACCTCGACGGCCAGTTCCTCGTGGCGATGCCGGGGATGACGGATGCGCGCTTCGCCCGCTCCGTCATCTACGTCTGCGCGCACTCCGCCGACGGCGCGATGGGCATCATCGTCAACAAGCCGGTGACCGACCTGTCGATGCCCGACCTCCTGGTGCAGCTCGACGTGGCGGGCGAGGCCGACGCGATCCGCCTGCGCGAGCGGGTCGGCCACATGCCGGTGCTGATGGGCGGCCCGGTCGAGGGCAAGCGCGGCTTCGTGCTCCACACCGACGACTTCCACATCGACCAGTCGACGCTGATCATCGACGACGGCATCTGCCTCACCGCCACCGTCGAGATCCTGCGCGCGATCGCGGCGGGGGACGGGCCGGCCAGCGCCGTGCTGGCTCTCGGCTATGCCGGCTGGCAGGCGGGCCAGCTCGAGAGCGAGATCATGGCCAACGGCTGGCTCAACTGCCCGGCCGACCCGGACCTGATCTTCCACGCCGACCTCGCCGGAAAGTACGACCGGGCGCTGCGCGGCAACGGCATCGACCCGGCGATGCTCTCGGTCAGCATGGGCCGGGCCTGACGGCGCGGTCCCGCCCGCGCGAAGGGCCGGCTGTCGCGCGTCTCGGAGATCGGCGAGGCGCGCCCAGGTGCAAGCCTCGTCAGGTGCAGGCTTTGCCGCCGGGCATGACGACCTCGTTGTAGGTCGACTTGGCGGGCTGGCCGCCGCGGACCGGCCAGGGCACGTTGGCCTTGAACGTGAACTGGTTGTTGGCCCCGCCGACGAAGCGGATCAGGTTGCTGCCGAGCAGCGGCGCGTAGGGAACGCTCACCTCGGCCAGCACGTAGCGCATGCCGCCGATCTGGAAGCCGTCGGGAACGGTGAGGTCGGCCGCCGTCCCGAGCCCGCGGGCCGTGCCGTTGCTCGTGGCGTAGCTGGAGCAGACCTTGGGACGCTGGCCGCCGCCGTCTGCGTACACGCCGAGCGCGCTGACCACGATGCTGGCCGAGCCGCTGGCATAGGGCGTGAGGACGAGCTTGGCCGAGGCCAGGATGTCGGTCATCGTGGCGGTCGCCATCGGTGTCGCGGCGTCGCCCTGCGCGGTGAGATCCGCGACCGTCCGCGCCAGGAGCGTGACCTTCCGGTAATGGTCGATCGCACGCGCGAATTCCGAGATGCCGAGCGAGATCGTCAGCAGGATCGGAAGGACGAGCGCGAACTCGATCGCCGAGACGCCGCGGGCATCGGATCCGAAGCCGGACGACGATGCCGGCCGATCGGCCGTCCGCAGCATCGCCCGGTTCCTCGGCCTAGCAGCTCTTGCTGGAAGACGTGTCATAGGGTTCGGTTCGAAACACCGCCGTGGATTGAAGCAGGCGCGAGCCGTCGCCGAAGCTCGGCAGGCTCGCGTAGAGGAAGCCGAACGCGACGCGTTGCTTGACGGCCGCGGTGACGACGACGATCGATCCGGGCTGCGCGCACGCATAGTTCGAGCCGAAGCCCTTGGACCAGTCGCGCGTCTTAGTGTCCAACGGGGTCGGGATCGTGCTGCCGGCGAACGAGCTGCCCAAGGCCACGTCGAGCTTCAGGGTGTCGCAATCGAACACGGTGACGACGCGCGATGCGGTGGTGCCGCAGATCGCGGTCTTCATGGCGGCGAGCAGGGTGCCGGCGTCGCTCTGGCCCGCGTTCGAGGTCTGGAATTCTCCCGTGTAGATCGTCCGCCCGGCGCGTTGCAGCGCATCGTCGAGATCGCGCGAGGCCCAGATCAGCAGGGCCGTTTGCAGGACCATGGCCAGCAGGGCGATGAACGGCATCGCGACCAGCGCGAACTCGACGGCGCTGGCTCCGTCGCGCGCCGCCGGGAAGCGACGCAGGGCCGGGCCGGCCTTCCGCTGCCGATGACGAGGATGGCGGATCGCATCGACGACCATTCCCGGGCTCAGGGGAGGGGGTTCACGGGTCGGGCGGGCGTTCATGAACACAACGCCTATTCCACGATCCGGAGCTTCTTGTCGGAGACTTTCGTCGTGGTCGGGCAGGAGACGACGATGCGGATGTCGTCGTAGTCGCGATCGCTTCCCGCGCTCGGCGGGCGATCCTCCCACCCGTAATACATGTACTTCCCTTCGCTGCAGCTCGCGGTGGAGGTCGCCGGCGTATGGGTGGTGTTGTTGTTCGGCAGGATGCCGCCGTTGGACTTGTTCCGGCATTGGCTCAGGTTGTCGCAGACGATCGTCTCGAGGATCGGGTTCGAGACCATGTTGACCGTGGTCATGCTGCCGTTGGAATTGACGCGATAGCCCTTCATGCCCATCGTCTGAACGCGCAGTCCGGTGTCGATCATCGTATCGGTGTAGTATTGATACACCTCTTGATTGGGGTCGTCCCAGGCGGACTTGTTGCTGCGCCCGTTCCGGACGTTCCGCAGCATGTAGGACGGCGCCTCGTTGGCGCCGCAGGTCGGGGCCTTGTACTTGGAATAGTCCGACGGCGGCGTCGCGTTGTCGGCGATCGGCACCGGGATCGTGCGGCCCTTGTCGGCGGAGGCCTGCCGGGCCGGGTCGGACGAATAGCAGTAGATGTAGATCCGATTGTAGTCGGCGGCATCGGGAGACAGCTGGCTCACCGTCGGCGGAGCCGTCTCGTAGACGGGGGCGACGCGGTTGACCGTGGTCGCGGTCGCGACGGTGATCTGGCGCGGCATGCCGGGCAGCAGGTGCAGCAGGCTCGTCCGAAGCGTCGTCGAGATGGTCACGCGATAGTTCGCGCCGTCGATCCAGGTGCCGTTGATCTGATAGCCGTTCGCCGCATTGGCCGTGCCGAGGCGGGACGTGAGCTGGGCGTTGGCGAGGCGGAAACCCTCGGCCGCCGCCGCGACCGTATCGGCGTTGGCGACGAGGAGCGCGGTCGCGTCCGCGACGCTGGCCGCGACGGCGCGGATGCGGACGGCATTGCCGTAGTCGATCGCGAGCCCGCCGGCGCCGAGCAGCAACGGCAGGCTCAGGGCGAAGATCACGACGACGTTGCCGCTCTGGTTTCGAGCCAGCGCTGGTCTCGCGCGCGACACGGCCCGACGCATCCGACATCTCCACACGCAACCCAGGCCCGAGATCACCGAGCCTGCAATCCACGGTGCATGTATAGAACCGCAATATTTAACGTGAAGTTGTTCCGCGCGAACGACCGTCCATGAGGCGTCATTGCTCGGTTCGATTTTCCGAAGACCGTAAAAAAGCGCTTAACGCACAGCAACGCGTCCCGATCTCATCGTCTCCGCGCCGAAACGAGGGGCCGGCGGTGGCGCGAAGGACGGCGTGAGACCGGGCGTCCACCGCCGCCTCCGTCCCCGGCGGGACCGAACGGCGCCGGGACACGGCCGCATTCGGGTCAGAGGTGCTTCAGCCCGAAGCTCTCGAGCAGCGGAAGCAGCTCGTCGCGGGCGCGCAGGCGGTGGCTCTGCGCGCGCTCCTGGGCCGCGGCGGCGTCGCCGAGGCGGATCGCCGCGACGATCCGCTCGTGCTCGGCGACCGAGGCTCCGAGCTCCCGGCGCAGCTTGAGCGTCAGCATGCGGGCGCGGTGCGACTGGTCGTTGATCGTCTGGTTGATCCGGATCATGCGGCCGTTGCCGGCGCGCTCGACCAGGGTGCGGTGGAAATCCTCGTCGGCATGGCCCCAGGCCGCGAGGTCGCCCGCCGCCCGGGCCTCGGCCATCGCGGTGGTGG
>NZ_VRVH01000172.1:0-9531 GCF_008040095.1 Methylobacterium sp. WL6
GCCCTGCCGCTCGCGCCCGGCGTCGCCGGCGGCAGCTACGATCCGGCGCTCTACGAATGCGTCAACGCCGGCGCGGCCGAGGTGCTCGCCGACCTGCAGGGCTTCCTCGAGCGGCTCTGGAGCGTGAACCCGACCGCCCGCATCATCCTCACGGTCTCGCCGGTGCCGATGATCGCCACCTACATGGACCGGCACGTGATGGAGTCGAACAGCTACTCGAAGTCGGTGCTGCGCGTGGCGGCCGGCGAGGCCTGCGCCTCCGGCGACCCGCGGGCGGTGTACTTCCCGGCCTACGACATCGTCACCAGCAACGTGAATGCCGGCCGCTACTACAACGACGACCTGCGCACCATCAACGACGCCGGCGTGCGCCACGTGATGCGCTCGTTCCTCGCCACCTTCGCCGCCGACCGCACCGCCCCGGCCCCGGTGCAGGCCGCCCACGACTTCGCCGCCGAATACGAGGGCACGGCGGGCGTGATCTGCGACGAGGAGCAGATCGAGCGCAGCGTGGCGTGAGGGGACGACGCGACCCGTCCCTTCCCTCCCCCGCAGAGGGGGGAGGGAAGCGCGCGTCGCGGATAGCCCCTACTGCAGGTGCTTCGTGTAGACCTCGCCCGCCGCCGCCTTGATCGCCGCGCCGCAGTCGCGCCCGATCCGCTCGGCGTCGGCGACCGGGCCCGAGCGCGAGGCGGCCCAGTGGCGGCTGCCGTCGGGGAGGAAGAGCAGGCCGTCGAGGCTGAGCGTGTCGCCCTCGATCCGCGCCAGCGCCGCGATCGGCGTGCGGCAGGAGCCGTCGAGCTCGGCCAGGAGCGCGCGCTCGGCGCCGATCGCCGTGGTGGTGCGGGCGCAGGCGAGCGGCGCCAGCAGCGCGTGGATCTCGGCATCGCCCGCGCGGGCCTCGATGCCGAGCGCCCCCTGCGCGACCGCCGGCAGCATCTCCTCGACCGAGAGCACCGAGCGGGCCATGCCCTCCAGCCCGAGGCGCTCGAGGCCGGCGAGCGCCAGCAGCGTCGCGTCGCACTCGCCGGCCTCGAGCTTGCGCATCCGGGTGTTGGCGTTGCCGCGGAGCGGCACAATGCGCAGGTCGGGGCGCCGCATCAGCACCTGCGCCGCGCGCCGGAGCGACGAGGTGCCGACCCGCGCGCCCGCGGGCAATTCCGAGAGCCCGGCGGCCCGCGGCGACAGGAAGGCGTCGCGCGGGTCGTCGCGGGCGAGGATGCAGGCGATGACCAGCCCCTCGGGCAGCCAGGTCTCGACGTCCTTCATCGAGTGGACCGCCACGTCGACCTCGTCGGAAAACAGCGCCTGCTCCAGCTCCTTGGTGAACAGCCCCTTGCCGCCGATCTCGGAGAGCGGCCGGTCCAGGATCTTGTCGGCCACCGTGGTGACGACGACGAGCTCGGTCTCCAGGCCCGGGTTGGCCGCCACGATCCGGTCGCGGACCATGCCGGTCTGGGCCAGCGCCATCGGGCTGCCGCGGGTGCCGATGCGGAGGGGACGCTGGATCATGTGCTTCTTGTCTCGCCCGAGCTTTGCGCGAGCATCGTCGGCGGCGGCGGACGACGCAAGCGCTCGATCCGCTCCGACCCCGTCATTCCGGGGCTGCGAAGCAGAGCCCGGAATCCAGAGCCGCCGACAATGCCCATGACTTTCGCGTCGGCGTGTCCGGACTCCGGGCTCGCCTGCGGCGCCCCGGAATGACGGTGGAGGGGGCCGTCAGCGTCGCGCGCGTCCTCAGAACGCCTTCAGCACCCGTTCCGTGTGCTCCACGGCCGGCGGGCTCGCGAAGCAGGGGGAGACCAGGGCGCGGTAATCCTGCCACGGCTGCGAGCCGGTGAAGTCCCGGGTGTGGGCCTCGAGCGTGTCCCACTCGATCAGCAGGCGGTAGCGCTGCGGATGCTCGACCGAGCGCCGCACGTCGAAGCTGCGGCAGCCGGCGGCGACCCGGAAGATCTCCGCGGCCTCGGCGATGCCGGCCTCGAACGCCGCCTCCATCCCGGGCTTGATCTCGACCTGTGCGATTTCGAGGATCATCGGTGTCGTGTCCTTTGCGGCCGGAGGCCTACTGGAGCGGGCGGCCTAGCTTGCGCGCCAGGATCCGCTGCGGGCTCTTGTCCGGGTCGGCCTGGGCGGAGACCGGCAGGTAGGCGGTCTGCTCCAGCATGTAGCGGCCGCCCATGGCGCCGTGCATCACGAGGTCGGAGAAGGTGACCCAGGTCTGGCCCGGCAGGAACTCCACGTCGGCCTGGGGCGCGCCGGCCTGGTAGTCGGCGTCCTGCTTGAGCGCGTCGTGCAGGTGCAGCATCAGGTGGTCGTATTCCGAGCGCCGCGCCTTGGTGATGCGCAGGGCGGCGAGCAGCCGCGCCGAGAGGGCCGAGTAGCCCGGGAGCTTCGGCAGGAACTTGTCGGCCATCGAGCCGAAATCCTCGCCCACCCGCCACAGGCGCGGCTGGCCGCTCGGGTTGATGTTGCGGAACACCCGCAGGATGCGCTTCTCGCCGATCGGGTTGGAGGGGAAGGCGTCGACGTGCAGCCGGGTGTCGTCGCGGCGCCAGCTCATCTTGCGCCGGTCGACGTCGAAGGGCCGGTACGACGTGCCGGCGAGGCTGATCCCGCTCGCGTATTCCGGCAGGTGGCGCGCGATCAGGTCCTTGGAGAACGCCCGGTAGCGCACCAGCAGCTGGCGCAGCGCCTCCTGCTCCTCCGGCGTGCCGGCGGCGCCCCGGAGGGTCGCGGCCTCGCCCCGGATGTTGACGTTCTTGGCCTTGCCGTCGGCGAAGGGGCGCTCGGTGAAGCGCCGCTCGAAGTCGCTGAACGGGAAGTCGAGATCGGGGAACATCAGCACCGCGCCGCCTTCCAGGGCCGCGGCGAGCGAGCCGTTCGAGGCGGGCCCCGAGGCGGGAACGGTGAGGATCGGGCTGATCATGCGGGTCGCGTGTCCTGTCGCGGGGCCGGCGTCGCGGGTCCGCGGGTTTAGCCGAGGCTCGGGGCGAGGGCCAGCGCGGCGGTTTTACCGGTGGATGACGGCGCCGGCATCCTGTCATCCCGGGATGCCGCAGCCGCGACGCCTTGCGCAACCGATGCGAAGGCGGCACGTTCTCCCCCTGTTCCGGGCGGTCTCGCCCGCACAAGGATCATTCGCCGATGGCGACGTTGAAGGAATTCGAGGAGTCGCTGCGCGAGCACGGCATGAACATGGCGCTCGCCCTGCTGGAGCGCCTGCGCGAGCGCGACCGCGCGATCCGCACCGTGAAGCCCGCCCGGCGCCTGACCGGCCAGAAGATGACGCCGGAGCTGGCCCACGCCATCCTCGACCTGCACGCCTCCACCGGCATGACGCAGCAGGAGATCGCCTTCAAGGTCGGCGTGAACCAGGGCCGGGTCAACGAGGTGATCAAGCGCGGCAAGTGGCTCGACGGCGATCCGCACGCCCCCGAGGCCGTGGCCCGCGACAAGGCCCTAGCCCGCCTGCGCGGCGAGCCGACGGCGCGCAAGGCCCCCGCGGCGAAGCGCGCCGCGGGAAAGAGCACCCCGGCCAAGGCGAAGACCGCCCCGGTGCCGCGGCGCAACCAGGGGCAATTGGCCTTCGGCGATCTCTGAGGCGCCGGGCGCAGGCTTCGGCTTCGTCCGAGAGCCTGCAACCGGCTTGGGGACGATGACTTAATCCGTCAGGTCCGGGCTGAGGTCCTTCGGCCGCACGAACCGCTCCAGGCGGCCGTCGCCGTCGATCGCGCCCCAGCTTTCCGCATCGAATTCGATCACCGCCAGCGCCGCCGTGGGAAAGCCCTGCGCGAGGCGGCTTCGCGCCGCGCGCGGGCCGGCGCCGACCAGCCGGTCGGCCAGCGCCTCCATGCCGGGATTGTGGCCGATCAGGATCAGCGTCTCGGCGGAATCGGGGGCGGCGCGGACCGCCTCGAGCAGCGATGCCGGGGGCGCCTCGTAGATCGTCTCGACGATCTGCGCGGGAACCGCGCCGAGCGAGGCGGCCACCGCCTCCCAGGTTTCCCGCGTGCGCTTTGCGGGCGAGACCAGGGCGAGGTCGGGATGCAGGCCCTCGCTCGCGAGGTAGGCGCCCATCCGCGGCGCGGCCTCGCGCCCGCGGGCGTCGAGGGGCCGGTCGATGTCGGGGACGCCCGCCGGCCGGTCCGACTTGGCGTGGCGCAGGAGCAGAAGGCGGCGCATCAGGCGAACCCGACGATCGGATGCGGGGTGTAGAGCGACTCCAGCGCCGCGATCTCGTCGTCCGTGAGCACGAGGTCGAGGGCCGCGACCGCATCGGTCAGGTGGCCGGGCTTCGCGGCGCCGATGATCGGCGCGGCGACCTCGGGCTTGGCCGCGACCCAGGCCAGGGCCACCTGCGCGCGCGGCACGCCGCGGGCCTCGGCGATCTCGGCGACCTTGGCGATGATCGCCCGGTCGGCGTCGGCCGCCGCGTCGTAGAGGCCCTTGCCGACGGCGTCGCTGTCCTGGCGCGCGCTGGTGGCGTCGGCGTCGCGGGTCAGCCGCCCGCGGGCGAGCGGGCTCCACGGCAGCACGGCGATCCCCTGGTCGCGGCAGAGCGGCAGCATCTCGCGCTCCTCCTCGCGATGCAGCAGGTTGACGTGGTTCTGCATGGTCGCGAACCGGGTCCAGCCGTGGAGATCGGCGGTGTAGAGCGCCTTCGAGAACTGCCACGCATACATCGACGAGGCGCCGAGATACCGCGCCTTGCCGGCCTTCACCACGTCGTGCAGCGCCTCCAGCGTCACCTCGATCGGGGTCTCGTAGTCCCAGCGGTGGATCTGGAACAGGTCGACGTGGTCCATGCCGAGCCGCTTCAGGCTGGCGTCGATCGCCGCGAAGATCGCCTTTCGCGACAGCCCGCCGGCATTCGGCCGGTCCGTCAGCGGGTAGAAGCACTTGGTCGCGACGACGAGGCTGTCGCGGTCGCCGTAATCGCGCAGCGCCCGGCCGACGATCTCCTCGCTGGTGCCGTCGGAATAGTAGTTGGCCGTGTCGAAGAAGTTGATGCCGAGGTCGAGCGCCTGGTGGATCAGCGGGCGGCTCTCGTCCTCCGGCAGCGTCCAGGGATGGGGGCCGCGCTCAGGGATGCCGTAGGTCATGCAGCCGAGGCAGAGGGCGGACACGTCGAGGCCGGTGCGGCCGAGTTTCTTCATCTTCATGCGGCGGCTCTTGGTTCTCTCGATCTGACGGCCGCGTTTTGGCCAAGGTGGCAGGCGGCGTTCCCCTGCCCCCAATCCACCGCCTCATCCTGAGGTGCCCGCGCGAGCGGGCCTCGAAGGAGCCCTCCGGAGGTCGCGCGGTCCCTGGAACCCTCCTTCGAGGCCTCCGCTTCGCTGCGGCACCTCAGGATGAGGGGGTGGAGGGGAAGAGCGGAAGGCTCAGCCCCCCCGCCCCTCGCGCCGCATCATGAAGGCCAGCTTCTCGAACAGGCTCACGTCCTGCTCGTTCTTGAGCAGCGCGCCGTGCAGCGGCGGGATCAGCTTGCGGGCGTTGGTCTCGCGCAGGGTCTCGGGGTCAACGTCCTCCGAGACCAGGAGCTTGAGCCAGTCGAGCAGCTCGGAGGTCGAGGGCTTCTTCTTCAGGCCCGGCACCTCGCGGGTCTCGAGGAACACCCGCAGCGCCTCCTCGACCAGGCGGTGCTTGATGCCGGGATAGTGCACCTCGACGATTCGCCCCAGCGTCTGCGCGTCCGGGAACTTGATGTAGTGGAAGAAGCACCGGCGCAGGAACGCGTCCGGCAGCTCCTTCTCGTTGTTCGAGGTGATGATCACCACAGGGCGGCGGGCCGCCTTCACCGTCTCGCCGGTCTCGTAGACGAAGAACTCCATGCGATCGAGCTCGGTCAGCAGGTCGTTCGGGAACTCGATGTCGGCCTTGTCGATCTCGTCGATCAGCAGCACCGGGCGCGCGTCGGCCGTGAAGGCCTCCCACAGCTTGCCGCGGCGGATGTAGTGGGAAATCTCCGAGACGCGGGGATCGCCGAGCTGCGAGTCGCGCAGCCGCGAGACGGCGTCATACTCGTACAGGCCCTGCTGCGCCTTGGTGGTCGACTTGACGTTCCAGGTGAGCAGGTCGGCGCCGAGCCCCTTGGCGATCTCCTCGGCCAGCACCGTCTTGCCGGTGCCGGGCTCGCCCTTCACCAGCAGCGGCCGCTCCAGCACGATGGCGGCGTTGACGGCCGCCGTGAGGTCGGGCGTCGCGACGTAGGACTCGGTTCCGGTGAAGCGCATCGGGCTGTCTCGTCCTGGCGGGCCGGCACGGCCGACCCGCCCGACATAGGGCGCAAAGCCGGTCGCGGGCAACGCCCCAGGGACGCGGCCCGCTCATCCCGAGTCCCGTGGGTCGGGACCCATGAGGTCCGGCGGGCCGCCGCCCCGCCGTCGCGGTCCGGTCTTCGCCCGGCCTAGCGGTCGGCCTTGGCGCCAGCGGTGGTCAGCTCGATGTAGCGCAGGGTCGTCGGGCGCACGAGCTCGCGCACCTTGGCGGCCATGCCCTCCTCCTCCTTCAGCGATTGCTGGAAGGCCGCGGCATGGCCCTGCTGGCCCGCCGCCTCGCCGATCGCCAGCAGCGAGGTGTAGGCGGCGATCTCGAAGTTCTCGAAGGCGTGGTTGGCGTAGGCGTTCTTCAGGATCTCGTCCTGGGCCGGGGCGTGCCCGAGCGCCATCATGTTGCCGACGAAGCCGAGAAAGCCCTCCTTGAGCGCCGAGGGGCTCTCGGAGAGGCCGTGCAGCGCCTCCTCCAGGCGGGTGCGCTGGCCGTGGGTCTCGTCGATGTGGCGGCGGAGCGCCGCCTCCATCTCGGGATAGTTCTGCAGCCGTTCGACCTGACGCTCCATGATCTGGAGCGCCTGCATCTCCAGGGCATGCGTGTTCTTCAGCGCCGTGACGTAGATGTCGCGCGTGTCGTGGGCCATGTTCGGATCTCCTGATCGGCGGCCGGAGCCCGGCCGCGCCTATGGGAGAGACCCGGCGCCCGCCGGCCAAGTTTCCCGGGAGTCGCGCACGCGCTCAATGTGACGCAGCGCGGCGGATCTCCCGCGTGCGTCTCGCGCGTGGACGGCGCACCCAAGCCTCCCCCGCACCCAAGCCGGGCTCGCCCGCCTCGGGCACACGGGGTGCGGATCTCGGGCGGGCCCGAGATCCGTCGGGGGGAGGGAAAAGCCGGTGCTCCTCAGGCGAGCAGGGTGTCGGACGGCTCGCTGTCGGAGGGGCGGTCGTCCTCGGAGCTTTCCGGGGCGGTCTCGATCACCGGCTCGACCGCGGCGGCGACCGGCTCCGAGCGGATCGTCACGGTGTCGCCCTCGATGGAGAAGCGGACGTTCATGGCGGCGGCGCGGGCGACGAGGCCGGCATAGTAGGGCAGGATGCCGTGGGCATCGACGACGCCGTTCTCGGGCGTGCCGGCGATCAGCGCCTCGACATGGGGCGGGATGCGGGCATGCGAGCCCTTGGCGACCAGCACCAGGGTCGGCGCCTCGCCGTCGCCGGTCACCGTCACGTCGAGCAGGCCGCCGCGCGGGATCGCGCCGGTGGCGATCATCACGAGGTTGAGGAGCAGCTTGACCTTGTTCTTCGGGTAGAGCGCCACCGGCGCGCTCCAGCTGAGCTGGGTCTTCTCGTCGGAGAACATGCCGCGCGAGACCTTCTCCGCGTCGGCGAGGTCGATCGAGGCGCCGGCCGAGCCCGCCGCGCCGAAGGCGATCCGGGCGAATTGCAGGCGGGCGGAGGCGTGGCGCGCGCTCTTGCGGATCAGGTCGAGGGCGAACTCGCGCATCGACTCGTCCTGGTCGTCCTCCAGCACCTCGAGCCCGTTCACGATCGCGCCCACGGGGCTGATCACGTCGTGACAGACGCGGGAGCACAGCAGCGCGGAGAGGTCGAGGGCGTCGAGGGTCACGGCATTCATGGCACGCTCCGGGCGTTTTCTTCGGACTTGGTCTTCGGACTTGGTCGTCCGGCTTGGCGACGCGGAACTCGGCCGCGGGCTTGGCGACGCGGAACTCGGCCGCGGGGCGGCCCTGCCCGAACGGATAGACGCCACATCCGCCTTTGCAAAGGGTTACGGGGGAGGCGCGACGCGGCAAGCCGATCGCCGGCCGGCCCTCGGACCGGAGCGGCAGGCGCCCGGCTCGGTCCGCCGCCCCGCGCGCGCCCTCAGGTCCGGCAGAACAGCACCCGCCCGTCCGCCCGCATCTGAAGCAGGGCGTCGAACTCGCGCACGTTGCGGGTCAGCACGGCGACCCCGTGCTTCATCGCCTGCACGAACAGCACGCAGTCGTGGAGGGCCTTCATCCGCTCGTCGCGGCCGTAGCCCTGAACCCGCGCGAGGATGCCCGCATACACGGCGGCCTGGGCGAGGATGTCGGCATCCGGCCCGAACAGGCGATGCGCCGGCATGGCATCGATCGCCGCTTCGATCGCCGCGACGGCGCCCTCGGTCCGGGCGTCGCCCGGATCCAGCACGCCGACCGTATGCATCAGCTCCTGGACGGCGACGGTGCTGTGGTTCACCAGCCGGATCGCGAGCAGGTCCGCGACGATCGCGGGCGCCCTGCCCTGCATCTGGTCGATGTAGACGCAGGTATCGAGGAGAAGGCCGTTCCCGGCCGATGCCTCCGTCCCGAGAAACGGGAGACGGTCGTCGGGTCGGCGTCCCAGGGTCCTGGCCGGAGCCTGCCTCCGAACCCGCTCGGCGGACCGGAACTCGAACGCCACGCGCTAGAATCCGAGGTCCAGCCCGGGATCGACCGTGCCTCTCAACGCTCGAAACACGTCGGCGAAATCGTCTTCGATCGCCAGGTTGGCCAGGGCGAACTCCACCAGCTCGGTGTCCGACCGGATGCCGGTGCGGGCTTTCGCGCGCTCGATCAGTTCCGGCGACACGCGCCCGGAAATCCGCCCGCCTTTCTTCGCGATCAGGCCGCTCTCCTGCGCCCGCGCCAGCACGGCCTGAACCTTCGCCTTGGACGAGGCCGCCGCCACGATCGCCATAGGATCGGGCGACACGCGGTGCAATCGGACGCTCGATCCGCTCGGTCCTCCGCGTGGAGGCTCGTCGCGAAGGCGGTCTGCGCCCGTCCCATGCGCTCGGCTCCGCGAGCACGCCCGCAGACCCGGCAAACCTCTGGAGGCGTGCGACGCGCACGATCGGCACCGGGATGCCGGCGCGCCTATTCCAGCCGCACCACGACGCTGTCGCTCGCGCCGGTCGCGTCGAGGACCGAGATGCGGGCGAAGCCGGCGCCGTCCGGGACCCATTCGGACTGGCGGCGGGGGGAATCGGCCACCGGGCGGCCGCCGACCATCCAGGTCAGCGGCGGCACGCCGCCCAGCGCCTTCAGGGCGAGGCGCGCCTGCTGCGCCGCCTCGCCCGGGTGATCCTGAAGCCCGAGATCGATCCGGGCGCCGTCGGGCGGGTAGGCGATCTTCAGGGGCGCGGTGTCGGCGGCGGCCAGCGTCTTGGGGGCGTCGCGGCGGATGTGGCGGAGTGGCGGCGGCAGGCCGGCCGACGTGGTGACCAGCGCGT